>NZ_LLXS01000045.1:0-176995 GCF_001431585.1 Stenotrophomonas pictorum JCM 9942
TGGTTAATGGGGGGATTACCAGCCCAACGAAAGACGGTGCGCCGGTATCGGACAGTCGAGTGCGAAAGCGGTTCGTTCGGCAACTAAAAACAGCCGCATTGGCCCTTGAAGTGATGTTCCATTGGGCAAAACAGGAAGGAAATTTGTTGAACGCTTTCCTCGCGGGGGAGCGCTGTTGCATGTGGGCATGGGAGGGGGTACGCACGCGAGAGTTGATGAGCTACAGGGCAGCCATGTCGGCGTATGTTGACATCTGCAATTTGCACAACCAAATTTGCCACGCGTACTTCGTCAAATTGCAGCCATACTGCTTTGTCCGTGATGCGGTATCCAGCTATGCAGCCGAGAGTTCTTTGGTAGCTAACAAGGTGTTCGAACAGATCGGCTTGCTAGCTGAGGTTGGGGTGCTTCAGTTTCAACGTGCGCTAGGGGCTGATGATCCTGCTGCGGTAAACAATGCGGGTGTAGTGGCCGATGCAGTTGTGGCGCTGATCCAGAACAACCCGAGCTCCGGTTCCCCGCGTTTCGATGGGCACGCCATTGAGATTTCGCTAGCTTTGTTTCTGCTGCTCTCGACGGGGAAAGAAGGTGCAGCCAAGGCGTGGCTCTCGGAAATTGGCCACAGGTTGGTCTACAGTTTTCGTCGGTCCAAGGGATTCCCGATCGCGTCGGATTCGCTGGATGACCTCGTCGAATTCGACGCCGGACAATTGGACGAGGCCAAGGTGCAGAAGCTCCGTCACCTGAGCACACTCGTTCCGACCGTCCTGTACTGGTGTGCAATTTTTGGGCACAAGGAGCTGTACCACCTACTGCAATCCCTCCAGTCTGATGTGTTCGAAGACGTCTGCTTACAGTTGTGGTATCCGGATGAGGAGACGGATGCTTCTCTATACCGTGGGCCGGCGCAACGCGAATCCGGTACCACCGAAGCTCCCATCGTCTTCCCAGCTACCATCACAGAATTGGTACAGGCGAATCGGGACTTACTGGCGCAGAATACGGTGCCTGATCTTTCGTTCGCGTCTGCGGTCCGTCACGGATTTTTTGGTTTGGTGCTGATGGCATGCCGGCACTTTCGAACGCCGTTTCCTCCGCAGTTCTGGACGGCTTTCCTACTGCGTGGCCAAGATGCCGGAGCGACCGCAGAGCAGGCCGCTTCGGAGGAGAAGAGGGTCGGATCTGGATGACATTGCGACGAACTATTTCCCCTATTTTAAGTGGTGCTCCGAAGCGCGCGCTTGACCGAAAGCCGTCATTTCGCTACAGCACGACCGGTGCCAGTGGTTTGATGGCCTTTGATAGGTGCGCCTGCAGTTCCGGATCGGTGCAGTACACATAGCATCCCTTCATTCCTCTGGTCATCAGGGTGCGATAGGTGTTGCGGATGATCCGGTCCAGCCGCTTCCGAGTTTCTTCTCTGTCGCTCTGCACCATTTTTTTGTAGCCGCGAATCGAACGGTCCTGCTTCGAGCGGCCTGACGGGTCGGTTTGCACGGTGTGGTTCTGGAAAACCATGTCCGGGCCGATGATGACCCCGACATAATCCAGCTCGAGACCCTGGCAGGTGTGGATGCATCCCACCTCGTCGATGGACTCCGGGGCGATCAGCCAGAGGCTGCCGTCCTTGTCCAGATTCCACTGCCGCTGGTAGCCGAATTCCGGAATAACGATGTCGTAGGCCTCGGGCTTCTTCTTGCTCTCCCAGTCCCAGCAGTAGCCGGCAACGACGCGCGACCGGTTGTTGTGCCGGTTCTTCTCGGCGATCAGGGCATGCAGCTCGGTGGGGGAGTCGATGACCCGGAAATCGAAGTCGCCATGATCCAGCGAGGTGTTCGCGGTCTCGCGGATGCCCAAGGTGTTGTCGATCCATGCCAGATAGCCATCCGATCCGCTGCAGCGGAATTGCGATGCCAGTTCCAGCTCGGTGACGGAGGCGCCAAGCTCGTTGGCCCAGTGGCGGATTTCGTCGGAGTGGCCGATATCGGCCAAGGTGACCATCTGGTCATCATCGACAAACAGGATCGTGCATTTGGCGCTTTGTATCAGCTCCTTGACTTGGTTCTCGCCGAGGTTGCCGTACAGCCCGGAGTGCCGGTTCAGGCGATGCGCTTCGTCGACAACCAGTGCGTCGAAGGTGTCCGGGGCTGTCTCGATGAAGCCGCCGGAGCCGCTGAAGAGATTGCCGATCTCCACCTGCTTGAAGTTCCCGCGCAGCCTTTCCTTGTAGACCGCGCGGGGGGCTGCGTTCTTGGAGACGTATTTGGCAAGCAGGCCGAGTCTGGTCAGTTCCACGAGAAGGTTGATGGCAACCACTGATTTGCCGGTGCCGGGGCCGCCTTTGACGAGGACAACCTGTTTGGCGTCGGACGAAGCGGTACGGGCTGCCGCCAGTGCGGTTTCATAGACAAGCTTCTGCTCGTCGATGAGGATGAACTCGCGGCTGCCACGAAGCATTTTGACGAGACTGTCGGCCAGCATCTTGGAAGGGCGGATGCGCCCGTTCTCGATGCGGTAGAGAAGCTCGGCATTGTCGCCACGTTTGACATGCTGCTTGATGAAGCTCCGCAGCCTTTCCCGCTCCGTGTTTCCTTTCAGGAAGATCGGCGCCTTCTCGATGTAGGGAGCGTAATGGGGATGGGTGATGATGCCGTCATCGGTGTAGTTGTGCAGGTAGGCACAGGCCTTCAGGGAAACATCTCCCTCATGCACGGCCTCATTGAAGCCTTCAAGAAGCGCGGCGTAGGACCATGCCTGGTAGCAGGGGTGGGGGCCTTCGCTCTCTCGCGGGCCGCCGCGCTGGGCGACAACGATTCCGTCTTTGACCGAAAGCTTGGACGACGACCACTGCTTCAGCTCCACGATGATGAGGTGGGGTGTGCCGTCGGCCGTGCTTCCGGAGATAAGGAAGTCGATACGTTTGGAGGTCTGGGGGATGCCGAATTCGACGCCGATGCCTGTGTCGTCGGGAATTCCGTCATCCCGAAGGACCGAGGCCATCTCTTGCAGGGAGGAACGCCAGGCTCTGAGCTCAGCGTCGGGCGCATAGCGGCCGGTCTTGTCCAGATAGGTGCGGGCGATCTGGTACTCGATGCCGCGGTTTTCGATGTCCTTGATGAAACCGGATTTGTTGGCTTGATAAACGATCAACGCGCCTCCCCCTAAGGTCTGGTTGATTACAGCTTGTTGTACTTGTCGCTTTTTCCCCGTGCTGCGTCAGCTGGATACTTCAGCGCATTGAGTTCCAATTTTTTCCATGCTGCCTGGACCGGATCGATGCCCAGTTTGTCGGACAGCTGCAGCAGATAAAGAAGTACATCGGCCACTTCTTCGGTGACTTGACCGAGTTGGGCGCCGGAGAGATTCCTGCTCTGTTCTTCTGTCAGCCACTGGAAGGGCTCCAGTAGTTCGGCCGCTTCGACAGAGAGTGCGGCGGCCAGATTCTTGGGAGAGTGGAACTGTCCCCAGTCGCGGGCCTGCGCAAATTCGCGAAGTGCCTGCTGCAATGACTGTATCTCGGTATTCATAGGTAATGCCTGACGTTGTGCTGCCATCTTAAACCAGTAGTGATGAGACACCTGCCGGTGGTTGGGGATTTCAAGCGGGAGGCAGCGATATTTCGATGGCCCCGGAAGAACACAGTTTGATTTTCAGGGCTGATCCCCTCCAAACGCTGCAACCGCCACCGCAGCCACCGCCACCTTGCGGGCCCGGGGTTTCGCCGGTTCGGCGTCCGCCCATCAGATCCATGCCTGCGAGGATGAGCTGACCGGTCGGTAATTGCGTATAACTGGCGGCGCGTCCTTGGAAGGAACCTTATGGCCCGTCTATTTCCCCAGTTTTCCGCATGCCGGTTTGATACGCCGGGCGAGCGCCGCCTGGCCGAGCGCCTGCAGCGCAAGCTGGAAGACGACTATCTGGTGTGGTGCAACGTGCCGGTGGGGCCGAAGGCGGTCTATCCGGATTTCATCGTGCTACATCCCAGTCGGGGCCTGCTGGTGCTGGAGGTCAAGGATTGGCGGGTGGAAACGGTACAGGCCATGGATCGCACGCAGGCGCAGATCCATGTCGGCGGCGGCATCAAGAAAGTGGTGAATCCGCAGCTGCAGGCGCGGCAGTATGTGCTCAGCGTAACCAGCTTGCTGGAAAAAGACCCCGCCTTGAAGCAGGCCGCCAACACGCCTTATGCCGGCAGGCTCTGCATGCCATACGGCTGGGGTGCAGTGCTTACCCGCATCACGCGCAAGCAGTTCAACGAGGCCGGCTGGGGCGAGGTGCTGGACCCGCAGCGGGTCATCTGTTCGGATGAAATGACCGAGAGCGTGGAGGCGGAGGATTTCCAGCAGCGGCTTTGGGACATGTTCACCCAGGTGTTCCACTGCCAGTTGAGCCTGCCGCAGATTGACCGGGTACGCGGGCATCTGTTTCCCGAGCTGCGTGTCAATCACATGCCGGGTCAGTTCGGCCTGTTTTCCCCCGAGCAGGATGTGTTGCCTGATCTGATGAAGGTGATGGACCTGCAGCAGGAGCAGTTGGCCCGTTCGCTGGGAGAAGGCCACCGGGTGATCCATGGGGTGGCGGGCAGCGGCAAGACCATGATTCTGGCCTATCGCAGTCTGCATATCGCGCAGGCGGTACCCAAGCCTGTGCTGATACTCTGCTTCAACCGTTCACTGGCCGCGCGATTGCGGCAGATCATCAACGAGCGGGGTGGTGGGGGGCGGGTGGTGGTGCATCACTTCCATGGCTGGTGCGGGGAGATGCTCACCAGCTACCACCTGTCCAAGCCGGCTTATGGGATGGATTTCGACACGCGCAACGAGCAGATGGTGTCCACGCTTATAAATGGAGTGGAGCAGGGGCGTGTGCCACGTTCGCAGTACGCGGCGATTCTGATCGATGAGGGGCACGACTTTGAGCCGGACTGGTTCCAGCTGGTGGTGCAGATGCTCGATCCGGCATCCGATTCGTTGCTGGTGCTGTATGACGATGCGCAGTCGATCTATCGCCCGGGGCCGAAACGGCGTGCTTTCAGTTTTTCCAGTGTCGGTATCCGGGCGCAGGGGCGCACCACCATCCTTCGCCTGAATTACCGCAACACCGCGCAGGTGCTGGCAGTGGCGCGGGCCTTCGCACAGGAGCTGCTCAATGCGCGGGATGCCGATGAGGATGGTGTGCCGCAGGTGTTGCCGGAAAGTGCAGGGCGCCATGGACCATATCCGGAGTTGCGCCAATGCGCTCACACTGGTGAGGAAATGCGTGAGCTGGTGTTGGCGTTGCAGCAGGCGGCCGAAGAAAGGAAAAGCTGGTCGGACATGGCGGTGATCTACCGCACCAATTATCAGGCCAAGGCGTTGGAGCAGATTCTGCAACGGGCCGCGATTCCCTTCACCTCGGCGCTCAGTACCCAAGGGCGCGATGCGCTGTTTGCCAGCGGCGACACGGTGAAGCTGGTGAGCATGCATTCCAGCAAAGGCCTTGAGTTTCCGCTGGTGCTGATTCCTGGCCTCGGCCAGTTGCCATTGCATAACGCCGAGCCGGCGGAAGAGGCGCGGCTGCTGTATGTGGCGATGACCCGTGCACTGGAGCGGCTGATTTTGCTCAGTGATCGCCCTTCCGATTTCAGCCAGCGGCTGGCGACGGCGATCACCCATGCACGCGGTGCGCTTGAGGGGGCGCTGGTTGGATAACGTGTACCGGCTTGCCTTCTGATCGAAGGTCCAAGCACGCGCTGCAACCGCTACCGTCGCCGCATGGCCTCCTACACATGGGAAGGTGGGCAGAGCCGGCCATGCTTGCCCGCACGCAAGGGGCCGGGGGAATCGGCTCCGCCATTATTTCCAGGAAAGTTCTGTTGAAAAAGACGCTGTGGACCACTGTCGCCGGATGTGTTGGTTGAAGACGTGGTGCAGGTAGAGAACACCTGGAAGGAGCGGCTGCAGACGCGCGCGCCCAATGGTTTGAACGACAATTAGATCGCCGCAACGCAAAGCCCCGCATGACAGGGCTCTGGGTTTTTTAATCCGGTTGCATTGAGGCTGGGGCCGTCGAGAACGGGCCGGCACTTTGCCTCAGTCGTGGGTGAGCGGCTGCATGCCTTCGTGATCGAAGGTTGCCTGGTAGGTGTTGATCGCGGCCACCAGTTCCGGCATGCCTTCGGCCGAGGCGGGGTTTTCGCGCAGGTGCGCGCCGGCAGTGAGCATCCGGGTGATCAGCACATGCAGGGCGGCATCGGGCTCGGGGGCCAGTTTGCAGTGGGCGAACATGTACTGGACGTTGCTGTCGATCACATCGGCGAGGGCGGCGGCGTCGGCGGCCTGCAGCCGCGCGTCATGGAAAGCGGGCAGGTTCTTCAGTACCTCGGCATGGATGCGGCCCATGGCGGTACGCAGCGGCTCGTCGGTTTGCCAGCGCTGGCCTTCGGCCAGTACCGGGGCGGGGGCGGATGCGGCGGCATGGGCGTGGCTGGAGCTGGCGGGCGCTGCGGTGCTTGCTTCAGCGGCGGTGTCGGCGGCCGGGGCGTGATCATTGCCGGCGGTACAGGCGGTCACGGCAAGGGCCAGCGCAAGGGCGGTGGCGGGGACATGGAGGGAGCGCATCTTCATGGTCGTGGCATCGGTTCAGGCGTACCCCAACCGTAGCAAGCAGGCATCGCCCGCGAGGTGACATGTATCAAGGTGGAGCGGGGGGCTACCGTTCTTGTGACAGTGGGAAGGTTGCGACTGATGGTCCAAGGCCACCCGGTGCCGCTGCATAGGGGAGTTGGGCCGGGCGGTCGCGACTGATGGCCCGAGGCCACCCGGCGTCGCTCCTGCAGGGAGCGTGGGGCGTGGTTTGTGTCGCTGCAGCATGGCCTCCGGCACATGGGCTTGTGGGCAAAGCTGGCTATGCTTGCCTGCACGCGAGGGGCCGGGGGAATCGGCTCCGCCACCCTTTACCAGGAGAGTTCTGTTGAAAAAGACGCTGTTGACCACCGCCACCTTGCTGGCCCTGGGGATTGCCGGTTCGGCGTCCGCCGGCCAGGACCACGCCTGCGTGGATGACGCATGCACGGTGCAAACCCTGTTTGCCGCCACCGAGGCCGGCAGTGCCACCGCAGGCGCCAGCATCGCCGCGCCGCGCATGGGCAACTGGGGCATCGACACGGCCGGCATGGACACCAGTGCCAAGCCGGGCGATGACTATTTCGCCTACGTCAACGGCAACTGGGCCAAGAACACCCCGATCCCGTCGGACAAGTCCAGCTTTGGCGCGTTCCTGGCGCTGCGCGACCTGTCCGAGGCGCGCGTGCACCAGCTGCTGGAAGGCTATGCGCTGGGCAACCCGGCCACCGATGGCGACAGCGCCAAGATCGCCGCGCTGTACCGTGGCTTCCTGGACGAGGCCGCCGCCGAAAAGGCCGGCGCTGAACCGCTGAAGCCGATGCTGGCCGAGATCCGCGCGGCCAAGGACAAGTCGGCCATCGCCGCGCTGATGGGTCGCAGCAATGCCGGTTTCGGCGCCACGCTGTTCGGCCTTGGCGTCTCCGACGACCAGCGCGACCCGGAGCATTACACGCTGTATATGGGCCAGTCCGGCCTGGGCCTGGGCGACCGCCAGATGTATCTGGACGAGAAGTTCGCCCCGCAGCGCGCGCGCTATGTGGCCTATATCGAGCAGCTGCTGACCCTGGCCGGCTGGGACAAGCCGGCTGACGCGGCGGCGAAGATCATGGCGATGGAAACCGAGGTGGCCAAGGGCCACTGGACCCGCGCCGAGAGCCGTGACCGCGACAAGACCTACAACCGGCTGACCCGCGCCGAGCTGGCCGCGCAGGCGCCGCAGGTGGACTGGAACGTGCTGTTCGACGCTGCCGGTGTTGGCCAAGCCGAGAGCGTGGTGCTGCGCCAGAACACCGCCATTCCGGCGCTGGCCAAGGTGTTTGCCGCCACCGACCTGGACACGCTCAAGGCGTGGCTGGCGTTCCACACCACCGATGACGCGGCCGGTCTGCTGTCGAAGAACTTCGTCGATGCCGAGTACGAGTTCCGCGCCAAGTTCCTGTCCGGCCAGCCGGAGCCCAAGCCGCGCTGGAAGAACGCGGTCAGCTACAGCGAAGGCATCATGGGCGAGGCCATCGGCCGCGATTTCGTCAAGCTGTACTTCCCGGCCGATGCCAAGGCCAAGATGGACGCGCTGG
Organism: Stenotrophomonas pictorum JCM 9942; assembly: GCF_001431585.1. Lineage (NCBI taxonomy): Bacteria > Pseudomonadati > Pseudomonadota > Gammaproteobacteria > Lysobacterales > Lysobacteraceae > Stenotrophomonas > Stenotrophomonas pictorum. The sequence goes on from NZ_LLXS01000045.1 coordinate 8,180, forward strand.
TTTCCAACGTGAAGCTGGCGATGGGCGCGCGCCTGGACACGCTGGCCTGGATGAGCCCGGCCACCAAGGCCGAGGCCCACGCCAAGCTCAAGGGCTTCGGCCTGAAGATCGGCCACCCGGAACAGTGGCGCGACTACAGCGCGCTGGAAGTGCGCAACGGCGACATCGTCGGCAACGCGCTGCGCGCCCGTGCCTTCGAGTGGGATTACCGCCGCGCCCGCCTGGGCCAGAAGGTCGACAAGAACGAGTGGGGCATGACCCCGCAGACGGTCAATGCGTACTACAACTCGGTCAAGAACGAGATCGTGTTTCCGGCCGCGATCCTGCAGCCGCCGTTCTTCGATCCGTCCGCCGACCCGGCGGTGAACTACGGTGGCATCGGCGGCGTGATCGGCCACGAGATCATCCACGGTTTCGACGACCAGGGCCGCAAGTCCGACGGGGCCGGCGTGCTGCGTGACTGGTGGACCGCCGAAGACGCGGCCAAGTTCGAGGCGCAGGCCGCCAAGCTGGGCGCGCAGTACGAGGCGTTCGAGTTCCCGCAGCTGCCGGGCATGAAGATCAACGCCCGCGTGGCGATGGGCGAGAACATCGGCGATCTGGGTGGCCTGACCATCGCGCTGGAAGCCTACCGCCGCTCGCTGGACGGCAAGCCGGCGCCGGTGATTGACGGCTTCACTGGCGAGCAGCGCTTCTTCATGGGCTGGGCGCAGGTATGGCGCACGCTGTGGCGCGACGACGCACTGCGCCAGCAGCTGGTCAACGGCACGCATTCGCCGGGCCACATCCGCGCTTTCGCCCCGCTGCGCAACATCGATGCGTGGTACGACGCGTTCAACGTGAAGGCCGGCGACAAGCAGTACATCGCCCCGGAAGACCGCGTGCGCATCTGGTAATCGACAGGTGTGAGTGTTGCAACAGCAAGGGCCCTTCGGGGCCCTTGCTGTTGGTGGCCCCTCTTTAAACGACCATCGCGAAGGCGCGTAGCCCGGCGTCTTCACCCCGGTTTTCCCGCGCGCAGGCCAGTGTGGGCCTCCCATTAACACACGGAGCATCGGTGCGGCCCCGGCCGCCAGGATGAAAGAATCACTATGAGCAAGATTGCACCCCGGGTACATACCGACCAGGCCACCATCGAGCGCCTGAAGGATCTGCAGGCCGCGCTGGATGCTGAGCTGGTGGTGGAGCTGCACCTGCGCGGGGGCGCGACACTGACCGGGACGGTGGTCGAGCGCCCGTCGATACTGCAGTTCCTGGATGAAGGCGGCAATGAAGGCACCAACGGCGTGCTGCCGCTGGATACCGGCGGAAAAAGCGTGCAGCGGGTCTGGCTGGACGAGGTGGAGCATTTCCAGCGGCTGGGGACGTGCTGATCGCCCCGCGGGTTCTTCCCATGGCGTGCCGGTGGATGCCTGCTGTCGGGCCCGGTTGCACGGCGATGGCGGAACGGCAGCTGCAGCGGAGCGGGACCGGTCCCTTTGCTGAATCCGCATACATCAATGTCAGGCGGACATGAGCGCTACGGCTTCGGCAAAGGCATGGCATTAACCCCGGCGGTGCGAGGCTGCACCCGGAGCGTTCCTGCTCCATCCGAGGAAAATCCAATGAACCGGGCGAAAACGAGTCGATGGCTGTTGTTGGCGCTGTTGCCGCTGGGCGTCAGCACCGCCTTTGCCGGCGAGGACAAGAATCCGCCGACGGAACATGACAAGACCCACGCGGAATCGCATCAGCCGGGCAGTGATACCTGGATCACCACCAAGGTGAAGGCCGACCTGTTGGCGACGGAAAACGTGCCGGGGTTGGAGATCACGGTCGAAACGGTCAATGGCACGGTGATGCTCAGCGGCACGGTGAACCACCAGAGCGAGAAGGATCGCGCCATTGCGGTGGCACGCGGCATCAAGGGCGTCAAACAGGTCGATGCCGACAAGCTGCGCGTAGTGGCCAAACCGGAACGCTAGCAGGCACGGAACATCCAATGACAGCAGCGGCCGCGATGCCGCTGTTGCCAGCGTCACCCGAAACGGCACTGCATGGGCGGTGCCGTTTTCTGTTGCGGATCGGGCTCAGCCCTTGCGGCGCAGCCAGAAGTAGATCGGCAGGCCGGCGATGACCAGCACGCCGCCCCAGGCCAGCGCTTCGCTGCCGACGCCGACGATGGCGTAGCCGCTGAAGGCCAGTGCGCCGGCGGCGGCGATCCGCGAGCCGGTGCCGGTACCGCGCCACAGCCAGGCGGCCGAGCCGGCCAGGTAGGGCAGCAGGGTGGCGGCGGTGGACAGCAGCACCGAGAACTTGAACAGGTCCACCAGCGAGCGGTTGTAGTTGCAGATCACCAGCACGGTGGCCAGCAGGCAGCTGATGATGACGCCGAAGGCCGGTGCGCCGCGGCGGTTCTCGCGGGCGAAGGCGCGCGGCAGCACGCCGTCGCGGGCGGCGGCCATCGGCAGCTGGGCCGAGAGCAGGGTCCAGCCGTTGAGCGCACCGACGCAGGAGATGGCCATTACCACGGCCAGCAACATGCCGGCGGTCGGGCCCCACAGCGCGGCGGCGGCATCGGCCATCGGCGCGCCGGAGTGGGCCAGCACATCGGCCGGCAGCAGGCCGATCACGGTGGTGCAGGCCAGCACGGTGGCGATACCGGCGATGGCGGTGCCGGCCACGGTGGCGCGGGCCACGGTGCGCGGGGCGTCATCGACCGAGTCGGCCGGCACGGTGGCCGCTTCCAGGCCGATCATCGCCCACAGGGTCAGGGCGACGGTGGCGCCGGCCACGGCGCCCAGCGACTGCCCGCTGGGGTTGAAAGGCACGTAATGGCCGGTGTCGACAAACCACAGCGCCACCAGCCCGAACAGCAGCAGCGGCACCACTTTCAGCACGGTGGTCAGTAGCTGCAGGCGGCCGGCCTCGCGCACGCCCAGCAGGTTGACCCCAGCGCACAGCCACAGCGCGACCAGCCCGCAGGCCGCCGCCCGTACCGGGGTGGCGGTCAGGGCGGGGAAGATGGCGCCGACGCTGCCGGCGAAGGCCACGGCGATGGCGGCGATGGCGCACCACATCGAGATCCAGTAGCTCCAGGCCACCATGAAGCCGGGCAGCTCGCCGAAGGCGTTGCGGGCGAACACGTAGGGGCCGCCGGTCTGCGGCCAGCGTTTGGCCAGCCGGGCGAAGGTGACGGCCAGCAGCAGCGCGCCGCACAGGGTGATGGCCCAGCCGATCAGGGTGGCGGCGCCATACGGGGCCAGGGTGGCGGGCAGCAGGAAGGTGCCCGAGCCGATCATGCTGCCGACCACCAGCGCGGTGGCGGACCAGAAGCCCAGGGGGCGGCGAGAGTTAGTCATAGGAATACGGCAACGGCATGGGCCACTCCGGCGCAGCCAGGGGCGGCGGACGGGCGGGAGAAGAAGGAGCGGCGGCCGCCAGGGCCGGAACGCGGAGGGGGCGAATTATGACGGTTCAGCGCCCGGGCCGCGACGGGCCGGCCCGGCGTGACCTTTGGCCCTTTCCTGGGGAGCGTTCTGGATCGACGCTGGCCACCTCGTCCACCGTATGGATACCCCCGATGAACTTCCGCCCTCTGGCGTATGCCGTCTCACTGTCGCTGGCCACCGCGCTGACGGCGTGCTCGCCGTCTTCGCCGCCGGCCGCGGGCGATGCCACCACCCAGGCGCCGCAGGCCGACAAGGCCGCGCAGCTGAACCAGCTGTATGCCGACTACTGGGAAGGCGTGCTCAAACTGAACCCGCTGCAGGCCACGTTCCAGGGCGACAACCGCTACAACGACCAGCTGCCGAACTTCGCCTCGGCCGAGTTCCGCCAGCAGAGCCATGATTTCAGCACCGAGTGGCTGGGCAAGGTGGAGAAGCTCGGCGATGCCGGGCTGTCCGGGCAGGACCTGCTCAGCTACCGGATCTTCGTCGAGGAGCAGAAGCAGTCGCTGGAAGGGGAGAAGTTCCCGACCTGGATGATGCCGGTCAACCAGATGGGCTCGACCGTGAGCTATGCGGTGATGCTGGGTTCGGGCCAGGTGGCGCAGCCGTTCAAGACGGTGAAGGACTACGACAACTGGCTGGCGCGTGCCGGCCGCATCCCGCTGGTGCTGGAGACCGAAATCGGCAACATGCGCGAGGGCATGAAGGCCGGCGTGGTGCAGCCGCGCGTGCTGATGGAAAAGGTGGTGCCGCAATTCGACGAGATCCTCACCGCCAAGCCCGAGGACAGCCAGTTCTGGGGGCCGATCAAGGCCATGCCGGCCGATTTCCCCCAGGCCGACAAGGACCGCCTGACCGCGGCCTACCGCACGCTGATCGCCGATCAGCTGATGCCGGCGATCAAAAAGCAGCGTGACTTCATCGCCAACGAGTACCTGCCGGCCACCCGCGACACCGTGGGCCTGGATGCACTGCCCGAGGGCAAGGCGTGGTACGCCTTCAACGCCAAGGAGAGCACCACCACCGCGCAGACGCCGGAGCAGATCCACGCCATCGGCCTGTCCGAAGTGGCGCGCATCCATGCCGAGATCAACCAGGTGATGGCGCAGGTGGGCTTCAAGGGCTCGCTGCAGGACTTCTTCAAGTTCATGCAGAACGACAAGCAGTTCGAGTTCAAGTCCGAGCAGGCGCTGCTGGAGCACTACCGCGGGCTGGAAGCCAAGGTCAACGCCAACGTCGGCAAGCTGTTCTCGCTCACGCCCAAGGCCGGCTTCGAGATCCGTCCGGTGGAGGCGTTCCGTGCCAAGTCGGCGGCCGGTGGGTCGTACATGACGCCGAGCGAGGACGGTACCCGTCCGGGCATTTTCTACGTCAACACCTATGATCTGCCCACGCGCAAGACCTGGGACGCCGAAGACCTGTTCCTGCACGAGGCCATTCCCGGCCACCACTTCCAGCTGGCGTTGCAGCAGGAACTGAAGGACGTGCCGGCGTTCCGCCGCTTCGGCGGTGAGACCGCCTTCATCGAGGGCTGGGGCCTGTATGCCGAAAGCCTGGGCAAGGATCTGGGTGTGTATACCGATCCGTACAGCTACTTCGGCCGCCTGCAGGGCGAGCTGTGGCGCGCGGTGCGGCTGGTGGTCGATACCGGCCTGCATTCGAAGAACTGGAGCCGCCAGCAGGTGCTGGACTACATGTTCGCCAACTCCTCGGTGAGCGAGCCGGACGCAATTGCCGAAGCCGAGCGTTATATCGCCTGGCCGGGCCAGGCGCTGGCCTACAAGACCGGCGAGCTGAAGATCCAAGAGCTGCGCAAACGTGCCGAGCAGAAGCTGGGCGACAAGTTCGACATCCGCCAGTTCCATGCTGAAGTGCTGAAGGACGGCTCGGTGCCGCTGGATGTGCTGGACGAGAAGATCAATACGTGGATTGCTGAAAAGTCCAAGTAATCTGCGGTGGAGTGACCTGGCAAGGGCATCGCCAAGGCGGTGCCCTTGCCGTTTGTGGCGCACCGGCACGCGCGGCGACGGAGTGTTCCAGTCACGCCGGCGCCGATGGCATCGCGCCATGGCACAGTGCTGCGCTGTTTCCCCTTCCCCTGTGAGGGTGCGTACCGGTCGTTGCCGGATGCGTGCCCCTGTTACCGATGATGACCCTGATTGTTTCCCTGATCCTGCCGTTGATGGCGCTGTGGCTGTGGTGGCCCGTGCACTTCCTGTCCCAGCGCCAGCGGCGCTGGCATATCGGCCCCAGCCTAGCCCTGGCGCTGCTGGGGCTGGCGTTTGCCACGCTGTGGCGGCTGGATGTGTTCGCCTACGCGGTGGAGGCATGGATCCAGCTGGTGTTCGGCTGGGTGCTGGTGATGTTCATCCTGCTGCTGGTGTTCCTGCTGCTGCGCGAGGCCGGCTGGCTGCTGACGCGGCTGTTCCCACGCCAGGCTGCGCTGGCCACGCTGTGGCATGGGCGTGGGCTGAACCAGGGCGCGGCGGCGGTGATCGTGCTGCTGGCGACACTGGGCATCGGCAATGGATTGAAGCCGCCGGCGGTGCAGGAGCGCGAACTGGTGGTGCCGAACCTGCCGGTGGAGATGGACGGGCTGCGGGTGGCGGTGCTGGCCGATCTGCATATCAGCCCGGTCAAGCGCGGCTGGCGCACCGAGCGCATCGTGGCGGCGACGCTGGCGGTCAAGCCCGACCTGATCGTGCTGCCCGGTGACATGGTCGATGGCGAAGTGGAGGACACCGCGCCATTTGTCACCGCGCTGGCCGATCTGCAGGCGCCCTATGGCGTGTGGCTGGCGCCGGGCAACCACGAGTACTACCACGGCTATGCGCGCTGGATGGCGCACTTCCGGCAGATGGGCCTGGGCGTGCTGGAGAACCAGACCGCGACGCTGGACATCCATGGCCGGACGCTGGCGCTGTCGGGCGTGGGGGATCTGGCCGCGCTGCGGGCCTCGCCCTACATGCACGGCGGATTGGCGCCGGATCTGCCGGCGGTGGTGGCCGCGGCCCGTGGCAGTGATGTGCACGTGCTGTTGGCCCACCAGCCCAAGCAGGCGCGCGCCGCGGCGGCAACCGGCGCGGTGGATCTGCAGATCTCCGGACATACCCACGGCGGCCACATGCCCGGCTTCGATCGCTGGGTCGTGGCACCGTTCAACCACGGCTACGTGCGTGGCGAGTACCGGGTGCAGGACATGACCCTGTTCGTCAGCAGCGGCGCGGGGCAGTGGGACGGTTTCAGTGCGCGGCTGGGCGTGCCGTCGCGGATCGAGGTGCTGGTGCTGCGGCGCGCGGCGCAGGCCCGCGCGCACTGAGCCGAGCGCTGGGACTGCCGTCAGCTGTCGCTGGTGTTGTCCGGGTCCATGCTGTCGGGCATCAGTTTCGGAATCGTGCTGACCACCGCCAGCGCCGCCACGGTGGTGGCCACGGCCACCATCTGCATGCCCATGCCGGCGGCCATGCCGATGGCGGCGGTCATCCAGATGCCGGCGGCGGTGGTCAGGCCCTGTACGCGTTCTTCCTTGTCCAGCTTGAGGATGGCGCCGGCGCCAAGAAAGCCGATGCCCGAGACAATGCCCTGCATCACCCGGGTGACATCGCCGGTGGAAGCGCCGGCCTGCAGCGGCGCCAGCACAAACAGCGCCGAACCCAGGCTGACCAGGATATGGGTCTTCAGCCCGGCCGCACGGCCCTTGCTTTCGCGCTCCAGCCCCAGCGCGCCACCGAGCACGATGGCGGTGAGCAGGCGCGAGACGATGACCGTCAACGTGCCCAGGTCCGGAATGGCGAATTCGGCGCCCAGTGCCTGGCCGATCTGTGAAGCGATACCCATCTGCGTGTTCCTGCCGGAAGTGCCGGCCGCGATGGTGCCATGGTCGCCGCGAAGAGGGTTTCATCACAGCGCCGGCGTGGCGCCGGCCGGGGCTGGCGTTGCCAACGAATCGAAGCGGTGCGGGCCAGTGCCGGTTGGCGGGCCGTCTTGTGCGGCAAAACTCGGCGGTTCTGTTGACGGGAAAAGGAAACGGCCCCGAAGGGGCCGTTTTCCGTCGTATCACTGCCGGTTCAGAGCGTGATCTGCTGGAAATTCTCGACCCGGGTGTGGCCGTGGGTGGCGTCGCCGGTGCGCGGCATCGGGTAGTCGGACAGGCGGTCCAGCAGCACGGTCTGCAGACCGGCCTCGCGGGCGGCATCCAGTTCCTCGACGATATCCGACAGGAACAGGATGTCCTTCGGTTCAATGCCGATCGCCTCGGCGATACGGGCATAGCTGGCGGTTTCGCGCTTGCCGCCGATCTCGGTGTCGAAATTGCCGGAGAACAGGCCGTTGAGGTCGCCGGCATCGGAGAAGCCGAAGAACAGTTTCTGCGCCGGCACCGAGCCGGAGGAATAGACGTACAGCGGCAGCCCGGCAGCCTGCCAGCCGCGCAGCACCGCGGCCACTTCCGGATACAGGTGGGCGGTGTAGTCGCCGTTGCGGTAGCCGACCTCCCAGATCATGCCCTGCAGCGCCTTGAGCGCGGTGTGCTTGCGGTCCTGGTCGATCCAGCCCTGCAGGGTTTCAGCGATGACCTCGTCCTGGCAGGCGCCGGCTGCGATTTCGGTGGCCACCGCGTCGAGCCAGCGACGCACATCCGGCTGCTGGCCGTGTTCGCGGACGAAGCCGGGCAGGGCGGCGCGGGCGTAGGGGAACAGCACTTCCTTGACGAAGGAGATGCTCGAGGTGGTGCCCTCGATGTCGGTGAGGATGGCGCGTGGCTGGGACATGCGGAAAGTCTTCAAGGCAGGGGCGGCGGCCACGCAGCGGTGACCGCGCGGGATCAGGCGGCGCTGGCTTCGTAACGCGGGAAGCGCTGGGCGATGTCGGTGCCGGTGAAATGGCCGACCCAGCCGTCCGGCTCGGTGAAGAAGCGGATCGCGGCGAAGCTGGGCTCCTCGCCCATATCGAACCAGTGGGTGACGCCGTCTGGAACCGAGATCAGATCGTCCTTGACACACTCCACCTCGTAGACCTTGTCACCCACGTGCAGGGTGAACAGGCCCGAGCCGGCGACGAAGAAACGCACTTCGTCTTCCTTGTGGTAGTGCTCGTCAAGGAACTTGGCGCGGATCTCGGCGCGGTTGGGGTTGTCCGGTGCGATCGAGGCCACGTCCACGCTCTTGAAGCCGTGCGCGGCGACCAGACGGTCGATGTCCTCGCGGTAGGCGGCGAACACTTCCTCCTGGCTGGCGCCCGGGGTGACCGGGTGTTTGGCCTGCCAGCGTTCGAAGGTGACACCGATCTTCTCCAGTTCGGCGGCGATGACCGCGCCGTCGCGGCTGTCCAGCAGCGGGGTGTCCGGGGTGGTGTCGTTGAAAATGCGCAGTCGGCTCATGGCGATGGACTCGACGGGGGGAGGGGGAGCGTAGCAGGCACGTGCCGGTGCGGCGGCGTGCCGTGCGGAAGAGATCAGGCGTTGCCGCGCAGTTTGCGCAGCTCCAGTTCGCAGTGCAGCAGGAACTCGAAGGCTTCCAGATGGCGGCGTGCCTCGGCCATATCGCGGCCCCACGCATACAGTCCGTGGCCGTCGATCAGGTAGCCCCACATCGGCCCCTTGTCGAGTTCGGCTTCCACCTGCGCGGCCAGCACGTCCATGTCCTGGGTGTTGGGAAACACCTTCAGGTCGACGGTGGTTTCGTGGGTGGAGTTGCCGTGCAGGGCCTTGAGCAGCTCGTACCCGTCCAGGCGGATATGGCCTTGAGGGGCGAACAGGCGCGAGGCGATGGTCTGCACCGGCGAGTGGGTATGCAGCACGCAGCCCACGTCCGCGAAACGGGCGTAGAGCTGGGTGTGCAGCAGGGTTTCGGCCGAGGGCCGCAGCGGCCGGCCGACGGCCTTGCCGGCGAAGTCCACGACCATGATGTCGCTCTCGATCAGGCGGCCCTTGTCCTTGCCGGACACGGTGATGGCCGCGTGCTGGTCATCGAGCCGGTGCGAGAAGTTGCTGCTGGTGGCGGGCGTCCAGCCGGCCTGGGCCAGTTCGCGGACGTTGTCGATCAGCAGCTGGGCCAGTTCACTCAGCCGCTGGGTGTCGTAGGGGGCGGAAGGCGCGTTCATGGCCGGCATTCTAGCAACTGCCGGAGCAATCCATTCCTTTATCCGGATGGAACGTATGGGTTTGCCCGGCGCGGGTGCGCAGGCTCAGGCAAGCGGCTGTGCGTCATGCAGGAACGGCAGGCCAGCCATTCTCGCGGCAACGCCGCCGGAGGGGGCGCGCATGGATGGGCGCCATGAAAAAGCCCGGGCGCTGGCGCACCCGGGCGGTATCCATGGCACGGCAGTGACCGGATCAGCCGCCCTTGCCGGTGTTCTCGGCGTGGAGCTTGCTGTGACGGATGCCGTAGAGGAAATAGATGAGGAAACCGGCGGCGGTCCACACGCCCATCAGCATCCAGTTGTGGGCGGTCATGGCGGTGAGCAGGGCGATGCAGCTGATCACGCCCAGGCTGCATACCAGCCATGCCATCGGGATACGGAATGGGCGCGGCAGGTCCGGCTGGGTGCGGCGCAGCACCAGCACGCCGGCGCAGACCGCGGCGAAGGCGATCAGTGTGCCCATCGAGGTCAGCTCGCCGAGGATGTCCAGCGGGAACAGCGCCGCCAGCAGCGCGATGCCGATACCGGTGATGACGGTGTTGATGTGCGGGGTGCGGTACTTGGGGTGGATCCGGGTGAACACCGGCGGCAGCAGGCCGTCGCGGCCCATGATCATGAAGATGCGCGGCTGGCCGATCACCATCACCAACACCACCGAGGCCAAACCGATCAGCGCGCCGACCTCGACGATGATGCGCAGCCAGCTCAGCTGCGGATGCGCGGCCACCGCGGTCACCACCGGCTCAGCGGTGCCCAGCAGCGTGTACGGCACCAGTCCGGTCATCACCGCGGCCATGGCGATGTACAGCACGGTGCACACCACCAGCGACAGCAGCATGCCGATAGGCATGTCGCGCTGCGGCCGGTGCGATTCCTGCGCGGCCACCGAGACGGCCTCGAAGCCGATGTAGGCGAAGAACACCATCGCCGCGCCACGCAGCACGCCCTCGAAACCGTACTTGCCCGGGCCCTCGTTGGCGGGAATGAACGGGGTCCAGTTGGAGGTGTCCACGTATTTCCAGCCGGCGAAGATCACCAGCAGGATCAGGCCGGTCTTGAGGATGACCATGCCCATGTTCATGGCCGAGGATTTGCGGATGCCGACGTAGCACAGCCAGGTCAGCAACAGCACCAGCACGGCGGCCGGGAGGTTGGCGATGGCACCGGTGGGCTTGAGCTGCGCGTCCAGCGGGGCGTTGACCAGCGCGGCCGGCAGGTGGATGTCGAAATGGCTGAGAAAGCTGAGGAAATAGCCGGTCCAGCTGACGGCCACCGCCGAGGCGGAGACGCCGTATTCCAGTACCAGCATCCAGCCGATGAACCAGGCCGACAGCTCGCCGAAAGTCGCGTAGGTATAGGTGTAGGCGCTGCCGGAGACCGGCACCATCGAGGCGAACTCGGCGTAGGCCAGGGCGCAGAACGCGCAGCAGATGGCCGCCAGCAGGAAGGACAGCATGATCGCCGGGCCGGCATGGTTGGCCGCGGCGGTACCGGTGATGACGAAAATGCCGCCGCCGATCACCGCGCCGATGCCCAGTGCGGTCAGACCCCACGGGCCCAGGGTGCGGCGCAGGCTCAGGCCTTCGGCCTCCTTGTGTGCGGCGTGCGGATGCTTGGTGGCCCACAGTTGCTTGAACATGGTTCGGGTCTTCGCTGGTCGGTGCGCGGTGGCCGCGCAAGAAAGCCGGCGCACAGCGCGCCGGTCGTCAGTGGGAAATCAGGCGCGCTTGTTGAGCTTGCTGTGGCGCATGCCGTAGCCCAGGTAGATGGCCACGCCCAGCACGTTCCACAGCACGAACACCAGCCAGTGCGCGGCGAAGGCCATGGCGAACAGGCCCAAGCAGATCAGCGCGCCGGCCGGGGCGATGAACCACACCGCCGGCACGCGGAACGAGCGCGGCATATCCGGTTTGGTCCGGCGCAGCACCAGAATGCCGATGCACACTGTGGCGAACGCCAGCAGGGTGCCCATCGCCACCAGTTCGCCGAGCACGCTCAGCGGCACCAGTCCGGCCAGGGCGGCGGCGATGACGCCGACGATCACCGTGCTCAGGTGCGGGGTGCGGTACTTCGCATGGACCTTGCCGAAGATCGACGGCAGCAGGCCGTCGCGGGAGATGGTGTAGGCCACGCGGGTCTGGCCCATCATCATCACCAGGATCACCGAGGACAGGCCGGCGATGGCGCCGATCTCGACCCAGGTCTTGAGCCAGGTCAGCTTGGCGTAGGTTTCCAGCGCGGTGACCACCGGCTTGTCGGTGCCCAGCTGGGTGTATGGCAACAGGCCGGTCAGCACCGCGCAGACGATGATGTAGATCACCGTGCACACCGCCAGCGAGCCGAGCAGGCCGATCGGCATGTTGCGCTGCGGATCACGGGTTTCGCCTGCGGCGGTGGAGACCGCGTCGAAGCCGATGTAGGCGAAGAACACGATCGAGGCGGCGCGGAACACGCCGGTCCAGCCGAACTCGCCGAAGGTGCCGGTGTTTTCCGGAATGAACGGGGTCCAGTTGGCCGGGTCCACGTACATCGCGCCGAAGCCGACGAACAGGCAGATCACGGTGACCTTGATCGCCACGATGATCGCGTTGACGAAGGTGGACTGGGTGACACCCACGTACAGCAGGCCGGCGATCGCCGCCACGATCAGCACCGCCGGCAGGTTGAACAGTTTGCCGGAGGCGATGAACTGGCCGTCTTCCCAGACCACGGGCGCGGCGGTCAGTGCATCGGGGAAAGGCAGGTTCAAGGTGGTGGTGAGGAAGCTGATCATGTACGCCGACCAGCCCACCGCCACCGAGGCCGAGGCGAACAGGTACTCCAGCACCAGGCACCAGCCGATGAACCAGGCCATGCCTTCGCCCAGGGTGGCGTAGGAATAGGCGCTGCCGGAGACCGGGATCATCGCGGCGAACTCGGCGTAGCACAGGCCAGCGAAGGCGCAGGCCAGCCCGGCCAGCACGAAGGACAGCATGATTGCCGGACCGGCATGGTTGGCCGCGGCCTGGCCGGTGACGACAAAGATGCCGGCGCCGATCACCGCGCCCATGCCCAGCAGGATCAGGTGCCGGGCGGTGAGGGTGCGCTTGAGTGTGGCTTCGCCTTGCAGGCTGCCTTCGACCGGTTCCCCGGCATCGACATGTGCGGCCGGTTCGACCGGCTTGACCCTCAACAGTGTTTTCAGCATTCCGCGTAATTCCCGAGCGATGTGTTGGCCCGAACACCACAGGTGACGGGGCCGTTGTGTTGTGTCTCAAACTGAATGACAGGCAACCGCACTACCTTGCCAAACGCCGCCAGACTCGACAAGCGCAGGTGCAACATGGATGGCGATAATGACCGCCGGAGTGAAACGTCTGGATGTGCTTGCAGTCATGCATGAGCAGGATCAACGGTTGCGGGGGGCGTTGGAGGACTATGCGCGGCGCTGGCCGGAGCAGACGGCCCTCGCGCGGAAATTTGTGGCCCTGCTCGACGCCGGTGGAGTGGACCCGTTCACCCGCCAGCGTCTGGCCGGTCACTTCACCGGCAGCGCGTGGCTGGTCAGTGGCGATGGCCGGCGCGTGCTGTTGACCCATCACCGCAAGCTGCGGCGCTGGCTGCAACCGGGCGGTCATGCCGAGGGCGACCATGACCTGGCGGCGGTGGCGCTGCGCGAGGCGCAGGAGGAGTCGGGGGTGGCCGGGCTGGTGTTGGCCTCGGTGGAAATCCATGACCTGGACCGGCACTGGATTCCCGCGCGCGGCGAGGTGCCGGGGCATTGGCATTACGACGTGCGCTATGTGGTGATGGCGGGTGGTTCGGAGGAATTCCTGGTCAGTGACGAGTCGCTGGCGCTGGCCTGGCGCCCGGTGGCCGAGATCGCCGAAGCGGATGACGAATCGATACGGCGCATGGCGCAGCGGTGGCTGGCGCGGATGCGGGGAGCGTCTTCCGACGGGTGATCCTGGAGCTGTCCGGGCCTCTGGCGCCGTCGTTATGGCGGCCGGAATGTGCGCGGCGGCGGTTGCCGCCACCGCGGGTCCGGTCGTCGGTTCAATAGAGGATGCGGGTGCGCAGCGTGCCCGGGATCGCGGCCAGGTCCTCGCGGATCGCCGCAGCCTGTTCCTCGGTCGCGCTGATGTCGATCACCACGTAGCCGACCTTGGGGTCGGTACGCAGGAACTGGCCGTCGATGTTGAGGTTGTGGCGCGAAAAGATCTCGTTGATCTTGGACAGCACCCCGGGCACGTTGCGGTGGATGTGCAGCAGGCGCAGGCTCTGCTCGTGCTCGGGCAGGGTCACTTCCGGGAAGTTGACCGCCGACAGGGTGGAGCCGTTGTCGCTGTAGCGCACCAGCTTGGCGGCCACCTCGATGCCGATGTTGTCCTGTGCCTCGAGCGTAGAGCCGCCCACATGCGGGGTCAGGATCACATTGTCGTGCGCGGTCAGCGGCGATTCGAACAGGTCGCCATTGCCCTTGGGTTCGACCGGGAACACGTCCACCGCAGCGCCGCCCAGATGGCCCGAGCGCAGCGCGGCGTCCAGCGCGTCGATATCGACCACGGTGCCGCGGGCGGCGTTGATCAGGTGCGCACCGGGCTTCATCCTGGCCAGCTGCGCGGCGCCGATCATCCACTGCGTGGAGGCGTTCTCCGGCACGTGCAGGGTGACCACGTCGGCACGGGCCAGCAGGTCGTCCAGACCGGCGGCCGGATGTGCGTTGCCCAGCGACAGCTTGCTTTCGATGTCGTGGAAGATGACGTGCATGCCCAGCGCCTCGGCCAGCACGCCGACCTGGGTGCCGATGTGGCCGTAGCCGATGATGCCCAGGGTCTTGCCGCGCACCTCGTGGCTGCCGGTGGCCGACTTGGACCAGCCACCGCGGTGGCATTGGGCATTCTTCTGCGGGATGCCACGGGTGAGCATGATCGCTTCGGCGATGACCAGCTCGGCCACCGAACGGGTGTTGGAGTAGGGCGCGTTGAAGACCGGAATGCCGGCCAGTTCGGCCGCTTCCAGATCCACCTGGTTGGTGCCGATGCAGAAACAGCCCACCGCGATCAGGCGCTTGGCATGGGCCAGCACCTCGGCGCTGAGATGGGTGCGCGAGCGGATGCCGATGATGTGCGCCTCGGCGATACGCGCCTTCAGCTCGTCCTCGGGCAGCGACTTGCTGTGCAGCTCGATCTGCGAATAGCCGGCGGCCTTGAAGGTGTCCACGGCGGTCGGACTGACCCCCTCGAGCAACAAAACGCGGATGTCCTGCTTCGGGAACGAGGTCTTCTTGGGCGACATGTCGGGCACGAGGGCAACGGTGGCTGGGCCGTCACTATGCCAGAACCGCACCGCGTTTGGTGCACTGCGCAAGAAGGCAAGGCATTGAAGCTAAAAGGTTTCATGTGAATGTAATTGTCCGCTTGCGGACGTGGCGCCGGTGCGCTGGACGGCGCCCAGCGGGACTGGCACGCTTGCCGGTCTTCACGTCGCCCCAAACACCGTCATGACCGATCCACGTCTGGAATTCCTGTTGCAGTCCTGTCCCCATCTGCGTCTGAAAACCGGGCCGGGCGATCTGGAGCACTACGGGCGCGACTGGACCCGGCGCTGGACACCGGCGCCGCTGGCCATCGCGCTGCCGGGCAATGTCGAGGAAGTGCAGGCGGTCGTGCGCTGGGCGAACACGCACAAGGTGGCGCTGGTGCCCTCCGGCGGCCGTACCGGCCTTTCCGGCGGCGCGGTGGCGGCCAATGGCGAGCTGGTACTGAGCCTGGAGCGGATGAACAAGGCGCTGGCCTTCGATGCGGTGGACCGCACGCTGACCGTGCAGGCCGGCATGCCGCTGGAGGCCCTGCACAACGCCGCCCGCGAACACGGTCTGATCTATCCGGTGGATTTCGCCGCGCGCGGCTCCTGCTCGATCGGCGGCAATATCGCCACCAACGCCGGCGGCATCCGTGTGATCCGCTATGGCAATACCCGCGAGTGGATCGCCGGGCTGAAGGTGGTGGCCGCCAATGGCGAGCTGCTGGAACTCAACAAGGGCTTGATCAAGAACTCCAGCGGTTACGACTTCCGCCAGCTCATGATCGGCTCGGAAGGCACGCTGGGAATCGTGGTCGAGGCGACGGTGAAGCTCACCGATCCGCCGCCGGCGACCAACGTGATGCTGCTGGCACTGCCCTCGTTCGAGGTGCTGATGCAGGTGTTTTCCGCATTCCGCGAGCGGCTGCAGCTGGAGGCGTTCGAGTTCTTCACCGATCTGGCGGTCAAGCACGTCACCGCGCATGGCGCGCAGTATCCGTTCCAGGAGATCCACCCGCATTACGTGGTCACCGAGTACGCCTCGGCCGACGAGGCCGGTGAGGCCGCCGCGCTGGCCGCGTTCGAGCACTGCATGGAGCAGGGCTGGGTGCTGGACGGTGTGATCAGCGCCAGCGAGGCCCAGGCCCAGCAGTTGTGGCGGCTGCGCGAGGGCATCACCGAGGCGGTGGCGCGCTACAAGCCGTACAAAAACGACGTGTCGGTACGGATTTCGGCCATGCCGGCGTTCCTGGCCGAGACCCAGGCGCTGATCAGCGGCGCCTACCCGCACTTCGAGGTGGTGTGGTTCGGCCATATCGGCGACGGCAACCTGCATATCAACGTGCTCAAGCCCGATGACACCTCCGATGCCGAGTTCCTGGCGCAGTGCGAGCAGGTGACCAAACTGCTGGCGCAGGTATTGCATTGCTATGACGGCAGCATCTCGGCCGAACATGGGATCGGTCTGGTCAAGAAGGCGTATCTGTCCAGCACCCGCGACGCCGCCGAGATCGCGCTGATGCGCGCGGTGAAGCGTGCGTTCGATCCCAATGGCCTGATGAATCCGGGCAAGGTGTTCGACCTGTAAGCCGTCTGCGGCTACGCTTGCCGCCTTTCCACCCCACGTTGACCTGCCGATGATCCGCCCGATCCTGTTCTGCGCCTTGTTCACCCTGCCGATGTCGGTGTTCGCTTCCAGTTTTGCCGGCACTTCGGCGGGCTCGGCGACCGGTGCCTCCTCTAACTCTTCGGGCAGCAGCTCCGGCGATGACAAGGTGGTGCTGGATGCCCGCGAAGACGCGGCCGGTTTTGTCGGCAGCGGCGGGGTGATCCGGGGCGCCTATCTGGAAGCGGCACTGTTGCACCTGCGCGAGCGTGATGCGGCCGCCCGCGAGGCCAGCGACATGGCGCTGGCGCGGAAAATCCTGGCGCTGTGATGGCCCGCTGCCGGCTGCCGCCTGCGCGGTGGCTGGCGCTATTGCTGCTGCTCGGCAGCGTCTTCCCGGTCGGGGCGGCGTTGCGGGTTGAAGTTGCGGATACCGGTCTGACACCCGCACAGCGGCAGCTCACCCAGCGATTGCTGGAGGATGTGCTGGGCCGTCTTCCGCACCCATTCAAGCAGCGTTTCGACCTGCCGCTGCAGCTGCGCTGGCGCGACGACTTGCCGGCGCAGGTGCATGGCCGGGCCCGTGGCCATGAGCTGGGGCTGCAGCGCGCACTGCTCGAGCGTATCGACACTGCCGAGACTGCCGATCCGCACGCGTGGCGTGCGGCACAGGCGGCCCTGATCCACGAGCTGGCCCACGCCCTGGACCGTTTGCCTGCAGGGCGCTGGTCGGCACAGCCGCGGTTTCTGGACCTGGCCGGCTGGCAGCGCAAGCCGCTGAAGATGGGCCGAGGCCGCAACGCGTTCGCGCTGCGCAGCCCGGACGCCTATGAGCGGCACAGTCCCGCGGAGTTCTTCGCGGTCAACCTGGAACATGTGCTGCTGGATCCGGATTACGCCTGCCGGCGCCCGGCATTGCAGGCGTGGTACGCCGCCGCGCTCGGGTTGGAGCCGGTCACGGACGGCGCCTGTGCAGGCAGCCTGCCGTTCGTGCGCGCCGGCGAGGAGGAAGGCACCGGTACGCTGCTGGAGCTGGACCCGCAGCGCGTCTATGAGGTGGACTACCTGCTGGCCGAAGGCAACGACGTGCTGATGAGCCGCTGGGGCCACAGCATGCTGCGGCTGGTGGTCTGCGCGCCGGGGCGCCCGCGCGGTCCGGCCTGCCGCATGGATCTGCAGTACCACCTGGTGCTGTCCTTCCGTGCTTTTGTCGGTGATGTGCAGATTTCCAGCTGGCGCGGATTGACCGGTTCCTATCCCTCACGGCTGTTCGTGCTGCCGCTGAACCGGGTGGTGGACGAGTACACCCGGGTGGAGCTGCGCAGCCTGTCCTCCACGCCGTTGCAGCTGCAGCGCGATGAAGTGGCCGCGTTGTTGCGGCAGGCCGCGCGGCTGCACTGGAGCTATGACGGGCGCTACTACTTCATCAGCAACAATTGTGCGGTGGAAACCTGGAAGTTGTTGCACGAGGGCGTTCCGCGCTTTGCTGCCACTCCGCTGTCTTCGATCACCCCGACAGGCCTGCTGAAGAAACTGCGCCGGGCCGGGGCAGCCGTGCCTGCGCCGGCGGGGGATCGCGCCGAAGCGGTTCGCCGCGGTTATTACTTCGAGTCGGCCGCGCCGCACTATGCGCTGGTGTTTGCGCGGCTGCAGGCAAACACCCCGCTTCCGGTGACCAGCGTCGAGGCGTGGCTGGCGCTGCCGGCCCTGCAGCGGCGACGCTGGATCGACACGGCTCCCGGTTCCGATGGCGAGCATGTGGCTGCGCTACTGATGCTGGAACAGGCGGCGTGGCGCCGCAACGAACTGCGCGCGCGCGACCGGCTCAAGCGCGTGCTGCTGTCGGCGCGGGCCGACTCGAGCGCGACGCCGCGTTTCCGCCAGCTGATGGAGCAGGCCGGAGTGCTGCTGGCGCCGGGCACGCTGCCGGTGGCGGGTTACGGGTTGCCCCAGGCACGGGAACTGGCCCCACTGCGGGAGCAGGTCGAGCAGCGGGTTGCGGTAGCCGCCGCGGAGGCCGCCGCGCTGCGACAGGCCTTGCAGGAGCTGTTGCCGGCGACCGAGCGCGCCGAGAACGAGACGACACGGGCCACGCTGGAGGTGCTGCATCAGCGCCTGCGCGTGCTGTACGGGGACGCTGCGTCATCGGAGAGGGGCGGGGAGCCGCGCTGATACGGAAGATGGTTGTGATGTGTCCGGCCGGCAACGCGGGGCTGTGCTTGCGTTCGGGCTGTGACGGTACGGACGGACAGGCGCCGGGCGCCTGTCCGTCACCTGGCACGCCGCGGTCAGTCGGCGCGGCCGCCGAACTCGCCGGTGGTGGTGTTCACCAGGATGCGTTCGCCGTTGGTGATGTACTCCGGCACCATGATCTCGATGCCGGTATTGAGCTTGGCCGGCTTGGGGCGCTTGGTGGCGGTGCCGCCCTTCAGTTCCGGCGGGGTCTCGACCACTTCCAGGGTGACGTGCTGCGGCAGCTGGATTGCCACCGGCTGCTCGTCGATCACCTGCACGTAGATGCCGGTCAGACCTTCGGTGATGTAGCCGGCGTCGTCGCCGATCACGTCCGCGTCCAGCGTGTACGGGGTGTAGTCCTCGTCATCCATGAACACGAAGGCATCGCCATCCATGTAGGAGAAGGTGGACTGGCGCCGCAGCAGTTCCACTTCCGGCAGGTTGTCATCGGCGTCGAAGCTGGCATCGAGCTTGTTGCCGCCCGGCACGCTGTACATGATGAACCGGAAGCGGACGTTGCCGCCGCGGCCCTGCGGCGAGCTGCGCTCGATGTCGCGGATCTGATAGACGCCGTTGTTGTACTCGACGACGTTGCCTTTCTTGATGTCGTTGGCTTTCATGCTTGGAAAGTCGGTTGGGGTTGCGGAAGGGGGAAACGCAAGCGGGCGCCGTGTGGGCGCCCGCGGATGGATCATTTCGGTGCCAGACGCACGGCACCGTCAAGGCGGATGGTCTCACCGTTGAGGTAGGGATTGCCAATGATGTGGCCGACCAGGCCGGCGAAATCTTCCGGCTGGCCCAGGCGCGACGGGAACGGGATGGAGGCGGCCAGCGACTCCTGCACATTGGCCGGCATGCCATCGACCATCGGCGTCCAGAACACGCCCGGTGCGATGGTCATCACGCGGATGCCGAAGCGCGACAGTTCGCGGGCCATCGGCAGGGTCATGCCGACCACGCCGCCCTTGGAGGCGGAGTAGGCAGCCTGGCCGATCTGGCCTTCATAGGCGGCGACCGAGGCGGTATTGATGATCACCCCGCGCTCGCCGGCGGCGTTGGCCTCGTTGTGCTGCATCAGCTCGGCGGCGGCCTTGGCGACGTTGAAGCTGCCAACCAGGTTGACCATCACCGTTGTCTGGAAGTTGGCCAGCGGCATGGCGGCCTCTCGGCCCAGCACGCGGCCGGCACCGAGGATGCCGGCGCAGTTCATCACCACGTTCAGTCCGCCGAGGAACGCTTTGGCGGCACCCAGGTTGGCGGCCACACCGGCCTCGTCGGTGACATTGGTGGTGAAGTAGCGGGCATTGTCGGCGCCCAGCTCGGCGACGGCGGCAGCGCCTTTCTCGTCGTTGAGGTCGAACAGGGCGACCTTGCCGCCGTGGGCGACGAGGAAGCGGGCCACACCCAGGCCGAGGCCGGAGACACCACCGGTGATGACGGCACGAACGGAGGACAGCTGCATTGGAACGATCCTGCGGAAAAGAGCGCCGATTCTAGCCGATGGCCGACCGTGCGCCGAAACCGGTCAGCGCAGCCGGCGGGCGAATTCACGCGGTGACAGGCCGGGGGCGAACAGGAAGCCCTGGCCGATCGGCACCCCCAGTTCGAGCAGGAACTGGCGCTGGGCTTCGGATTCCACCCCTTCGGCGACCAGGCCCAGGCCGAGGCTGCGGGCGATGCCGCAGACCGCCTCGCACACCGCGACATCCGAGCGGTTGCCGGGCACGCCATTGATGAACAGCTGGCTGAGCTTGAGGCCGTGGATGGGCAGATGGCGCAGGTAGTTCAGCGCGCTGTAGCCCTCGCCGAAATCGTCGATGGTCAGCATCACGCCCATCTCGCGCAGCTCGGCGAAGGTATGCAGCGTGGCCGGTGCGTCCTCGATCAGCACGCGTTCGGTGAATTCCAGCTCCAGCGCCGCACCGGGCAGCCGGTATTCGTCCAGTATCTCGCGCAGGCGGCGGGCCAGGTTGTCGCCATTGAACTGGCGGTAGGAGACATTGATGGCGATGCGGACCAGCCCGAGCCCCTCGTCCATCCATTCGCGCACCTGCCGGCAGGCTTCGCGCAGCACCCAGTCGCCGATGCGCACGATGTCACCGGTGGTTTCGGCGTGGCTGATGAAGATGTCCGGGCGCAGCTCGCCCAGTTGACGGTTGCGCCAGCGGATCAGCGCCTCGGCACCGACGATGCGGCCGCCACGCAGATCCACCTGCGGCTGGTACACCAGCCGGAACTCGTTGCGCTCCAGTGCGCGGCGCAGGCGGCGCTCGATCTGCAGGCGGTCACGCTGCTCGCGCGCCAGTTCCGGCGTGAACACCTGCCAGCCGTTGCGGCTGCGGCGCTTGCATTCGTACATGGCCCGGTCGGCGTTCTGGATCAGTTCCTGCGGGCTTTGCCCATCTTCCGGTGCGCGGGCGATGCCGATGCTGGTGGTGACCGCGAATTCGTCCTTGCCCAGCCGGAACAGCGGGGCGAAGGCATCGGTGATGGCCTGCGCCAGCAGTTGCGGATGCTCGGGCACCTCGCGGGCATCGCAGATCACCACGAATTCATCGCCGCCGAAACGCGCCAGCAATCCTTCGGTGCCGATGGCGTTGGCAATGCGGCGGGTCGCTTCGATCAGCAGTTCATCGCCGGCGTTGTGGCCGAGCACGTCGTTGACCGTCTTGAAGCGGTCCAGGTCGATGTACAGCACCGCGACCTGGGCGTGGGAAGGGTTGCCCAGCCGCGCCTTCAGGTCGGCCAGGGCCGCGTCGCGATTCATGATGCCGGTCAACGGATCGGTGCGGGCCTGGGTCTTGAGGGTTTCCTCGGCGTGTTTGCGCTCGGTGATGTCCTGCAGCGTGCCGGCGATGCGGCTGGAGGCCATGTCGCCGGCTTCGATCTCGCCGATCATGCGGATCCACACACTGTGGCCGTCGCCGCGCAGTCCCTGCAGATCCAGTTCGAAGCCGCGCTTGCGCTCGACCTCCCGGTCAAGGGTCTGTTGCAGGCGCAGCCGGTCATCGCTGCCCAGGCACTGCAGCAGCTGCTCCAGTGTGGCCGGCGGCGGCGTGTGGCCGAGAATGCGCTGCGCCTCGCCGGTCAGGTACAGCCGCTGCTGGCCGCGATCCCACTCCCAGCCGCCGATATGCGCCAGCGCCTGGGCGCGATCGAACAGCACATGGTCGCGTTTGAGCTCGGTGACGTCGCTGAACATCGAGAACACGTGGTCGGGCAGGTCGCGCCCGCAGGAAAATACCGGCACCGTGGTGATCGAGATCCAGATCATGCGCCCGCGCGGGCGGTGGTACAGGCCGACGATGGTGCTGGGGATCGTGTGACCATCGCGGAACGCGCGTGACACCGGCCATTGCTCCGTGCGCAGCCGGCGGCCGTGCTCGTCAACAGTGATCCACTCTTCGCCTTCCATCGGAATCTGCGTCGGCGGTTCGGCGCCGAGTCCGAGGATGCGATGGGCCGCCGGATTGGCCGAGATCACCTGGAAGTGCTGATCGAACAGCATCACGCCTTTGTCGATGGATTCGAGCAGCAGCCGGTAGCGCGATTCGGCCTGCCAGCGGCGGCTCAGGTCGCGGGCTACGGCCACGATGCAGGGCTGGCCATCGTTCTGGAACGACGCCGAATGCACCTCCACCGGGAAACGGCTGCCATCGCCGCGCATGTTGGTGACTTCGATCACATAGGTCTGGCCGCGGTTGAGGGTGTCCCAGACCGGTTGCAGGTGATCCTCGGGCAGATCCGGATTCAGCAGTTCGATCGGTTGGCCGACGATCTCCTGGCGGCTGCGGCCGTAGGCCTGGACGCCGGCGGCGTTGACGTCCAGCACCGTGCCGCTGGCGCTGAGGATGCTGACCGGGTCCGGGAACGCATCGAACAGCGCCCGGTAGCGCTGCTGCGCAGACTGGCACTGGGCGGTGGCCTGCAGCAGGGCATCGCGCGCCGCCTCCAGTACCGGCTTCAGTCCGGCCGCCAGCGGCTGGCACAGGGCGTGCTCCAGATCGGCCAGCGCATCGGCAGGGGCGGCGGGATGACCGCCGTCCTCGGGTGCGACGCGCTGGCCGGAGCTGCTCATGTGGCCGCCAATGCTTTTCCTGTCTTGCTGCCTGTATCCCGGCCCAGCCGTTCGCTGAGCCAGCGTCCCGTGGCGGCCAATGCCGGCAGGTCCACGCCGGTCACCATCCCCATTCCGTGCAACATATACACCACATCCTCGCTGGCGACATTGCCGCTGGCGCCCCTGGCGTAGGGACAGCCGCCGGTGCCGGCCACCGCCGCGTCGACCACACGCACGCCTTCTTCCAGGCAGCTGGCGATATTGGCCAGTGCCTGACCGTAGGTGTCGTGGAAGTGCACGGCCAGCGCGGCCATCGGTACCGCAGCGGCGACGGCGCGCAGCATCGCCGCTGCCTTGCGCGGGGTGCCCGCGCCGATGGTGTCGCCCAGCGAGACCTCGTAACAGCCCATCGCGTGCAACTGGCGGGCGACACGGACCACTTCGGCTACTGGTACTTCGCCCTGGTAGGGGCAGCCCAGCACGGTGGAGACGTAGCCGCGGACCTTGATCCCATCGGCTTGGGCCCGGGTCAGGATCGGCGCGAAGCGGCGCATGGACTCGTCGATGCCGGCATTGGTGTTCTTCAGGTTGAACTGCTCGGAGGCGGCGGTGAACACCGCCACTTCTTCCACGCCGACCGCCAGGGCGCGTTCGTAGCCCTGTTCATTGGGGACCAGCACCGGATAGCTGACCCCGGGGCGACGCTGGATACCGGTGAACACGTCGGCCGCGTCAGCCAGCTGCGGCACCCACTTGGGGCTGACAAAGCTGGTGGCCTCGATGCTGCGCAGGCCGGTGGCCGACAGGCGGTTGATCAACTCGATCTTGTCGGCGGTGGCGATGAGCTGTTTTTCGTTCTGCAGGCCATCGCGCGGGCCGACTTCGACAATGCGGACGAAATCGTTCACGCGCACCCCGCGACGGTAGCGGGCAGGGAGATGCTGGAAAGCATGGTTCAGTCCTTCTGCGCCCAACGCGGCGCGCGTTTCTCGAGAAATGCCGATAGCCCTTCGCGACCCTCGTCGGAGGCGCGCAGGGCGGCGATCAGGCCGGCATTGGCGCGATCGAGTGCATCGCGGTCACCGCCGGCCGCGCAGACCTCGCGCACCAGTGACTTTGCCGACGCCGCGGCTGCCGGGCCGGCCTTGCGGAGCAGGTCCAGCTGCGCCTGCACGGCGGCATCAAGCCCGGCAGCGGGGACGACCTGGTGCACCAGGCCGATATCGCGGGCGGTGGTGGCATCAAAATGCTCGCCGGTGGCGAACCAGCGCCGCGCCTGGCGGGGGCCGATGGCGGCGATCACATACGGAGAAATGACGGCCGGCAGCAGTCCGAGACGGCTTTCAGTCAGGCCGAAGCGGACACCGTCCACGGCAATGGCGATATCGCAGCAGGCCACAAGGCCAACGCCGCCACCGAAGCTTGCGCCATGGACGCGGGCGATGGTGGGCTTGGGTAGCTCGTCGAGGGTGCGCATCAGGCGCGCCAGCGCCAGCGAGTCGGTCCGGTTTTCCTCCTGGCTGGCGCTGGCCATGGCGCGCATCCATTGCAGGTCGGCGCCGGCGGAAAACGACGCGCCGCTGCCGGTCAGCACCACCGCGCGCACCTCCGGATCGGCGCCGACGCGCTCCAGCGCGGCGGTCAGGGTGGCGATCAGCCCGGCATCGAAGGCGTTGTGCAGTTCCGGGCGGTTCAGGCACAACGTCGCCACGCCGCGCTCATGCTGCACGAGCAGGGTATCGCTCATCGGGAAATCCATAGCTGACAGGTAATCCTGCGAATCATAGCGGTGTGCCGGCGGGACGCCATGACGCGCCGCGGCGATGCTAGAATTGATAACCATTCTTATCAACTCATTCATAGGCGCCCTTCAGTGACGTTGTCAGATTTGCCACTGCATGCCTCCGCGCAAGTGGAAAGCGTGCATGACCTGCATGCCAATGATGCGATTGCCCGCCGCCTGCGCGAACTGGGCTTCGTCAATGGAGAAGAAGTCCGCATGGTCGCCCGCGGCCCGGTGGGTGGCGAGCCGCTGCTGATCCAGGTGGGTTTCACCCGTTTCGCGCTGCGCCGTTCGGAGGCAAGCCGGGTCCAGCTCAGCGGCGTCGATGCGGCCTCGCAGACCTCTGAAGAGGTGCGCGCATGAGTTCCTCGGCAGCGGTGGCACGGCTGGCGCTGGTCGGCAACCCGAACAGCGGCAAGACCGCACTGTTCAACCAGCTCACCGGCAGTCGGCAGAAGGTGGCCAACTACACCGGTGTGACCGTGGAGCGCAAGGAAGGCCGCATGCGCGGGCCGTCCGGACGTGAATACGCGGTGCTGGATCTGCCCGGCGCCTACAGCCTGCAACCGGCCAGCCTGGACGAGGCGATCACCCGGGACCTGTGTCGGGGGTTCTATCCGGGTGAGGCCGCGCCGGATGCGCTGGTATGCGTGATCGATGCGACCAATCTGCGCCTGCACCTGCGTTTTGCGCTGGAAGTGCGCGAGCTGGGCAAGCCGATGATCGTGGCGCTGAACATGGTCGATGCGGCGCGTCGACGTGGTATCGGAATCGATGTGCCGGCGCTGGAAAAGGCGCTGGGCGTGCCCGTGGTGGAGACCGTGGCGGTCAAGCACAACGGCGCGCGCGCGCTGGTGGAGCGGATCGATACGCTGGTGCCGCAGCTGGCCTCGTTGCCGCCGCCACCTACGGAAGCCGGTATGGATTACCACGCGCAGGTGCGTTCCATCCTGGCTGCGGCGGTCAGCATGCCTGCGCGCACCGCCAAGGTGGACGACACCCTGGATCGCTGGCTGCTGCACCCGGTGTACGGGTTGTTGACCCTGGCCGTGGTGATGTTCCTGATCTTCCAGGCGGTCTATGCGTGGGCCGCGCCGCTGATGGACGGGATCGAGGCGTTTTTCGGCTGGCTCGGTCCTCTGGTGGCCGCTTCGCTGCCAGAGGGGCCGCTGAGCAGCCTGCTGGTGGATGGCATCATCGCCGGTGTCGGTGGTGTGGTGGTGTTCCTGCCGCAGATCCTGATCCTGTTCGCTTTCATCCTGGCGCTGGAGGAATCCGGCTATCTGCCGCGCGCGGCCTTCCTGTTGGACCGCATGATGGCGGCGGCCGGGCTGTCGGGGCGTTCGTTCATCCCGTTGCTGTCCAGCTTCGCCTGTGCGGTACCGGGCATCATGTCCACCCGCTCGATCCAGGATCCGCGTGACCGCCTGGCGACGATTCTGGTCGCGCCGCTGATGACCTGCTCGGCACGGCTGCCGGTGTACGCGCTGCTGATTGGTGCCTTCATCCCGGAAAAGACCGTGGGTGGCATCTTCAACCAGCAGGGGCTGGTGCTTTTCGCGCTGTATGTTGCCGGCATCCTCAGTGCGCTGGCGATGTCGTGGACGATGAAGAAGTTCCGCCGCGACAAGGGGGAACACCCGCTGCTGCTGGAACTGCCGTCCTACCGCGTGCCGCATCCGCGCGATCTGCTGGTCGGGCTGTACGAGCGCGGGATGATCTTCCTCAAGCGCGTCGGCGGCATCATCCTGGCGCTGACCATCCTGCTGTGGTTCCTGCTGTCGTTCCCGGGTGCGCCCGAGAACGCCACGATGCCGGCCATCGATTACAGCTTCGCCGGTCAGCTCGGCCACGCGATGGCGGTGATCTTCGCGCCACTGGGGTTCAACTGGCAGATCTGCATCGCGCTGATTCCGGGCATGGGCGCCCGTGAAGTGGCGGTGTCCTCGCTGGCGACCATCTATGCGCTTTCCGCCGCGGACGATGACGCGGCGATCCAGGCGCTGACCCCGGTGATCAGCGATGGCTGGACCCTGGCTACCGGCCTGTCGCTGATGGTGTGGTTCATCTACGCGCCGATGTGCATTTCGACCCTGGCCACCATCAAGCGCGAGACCAATTCCTGGAAGCAGATGGCCTTCGCCACGGTGTACCTGTTTGCAGCCGCCTATCTGGCGGCGCTGGTGACCTACCAGGTGGCCAAGGCGCTCGGGGCCGGCTGAGCATGGACACCGGCCTGCTGTTGCAATACCTGGTCATCGCGCTGGCGGTGCTGGTCAGCGCGTGGGTGGTGCTGAAGAAGCAGTTTCCGGGGCTGCTGCGCCAGCTGCGTGGCGCACTGGCGCTGTGGCTGGTCAAACGGCACTCGCTCCGGTTGCAGGCCTGGGGCCGGCAATTGGCACCACCGCCCTCCAGTACGTCAGGTGCCTGCGGCGGTTGCGACGGTTGCGGTCCAGGAGAGCCCAAGCAGCATTGAAAAGAAACGCCGGGCCAGCCCGGCGTTTCTTTTGCCCCATCCGTGCCCGGCCAGACCATCCTCCCTCCCGGACTGACGTGGAGGAAGGTCCGTTATCCGTGAGCGGGCGGGGCGCGGTGGTGGTTGGCGTCTGCGAGCAGGGTGCTGGGCACGCACAGTGCGGCGCTGGTGCACGCCGGGATGAATCACTGATGCACCGGTGGTGCTTGTCGGATCCGGCGCCAAGGCGTTAGTTTTCCTGCCATGAACAACACTCCGACTCGTTTGCTGATCCATGGTGCCTCCGGGCGGATGGGTCAGGCCCTGCTGCGTCTTGCGGCAGAAGATTCCCTGTTGCAGGTGGTGGCGGCCGTGGTGCGCAAGCCGCCGGCGCAACGGGTAGTGGACGGCATTCCGCATTTTGCGGCCAGTGAGCTGGCCGGGGTGCCCGCGTTCGATGTGGCCATAGATTTCAGCCTGCCGGAGGGCTTTGATCCGGTTCTGGCGTTGTGTGCGGAGCGCGGCGCAGGCTTCGTATCCGGCACCACCGGCATCAGTGAGCGGCAGCAGGCCGCGCTGACCGCTGCTGCCACCCGCATTCCGCTGGTCTGGGCGACCAATTTCAGTCTGGGCGTGGCGGTGTTGGCCGAGCTGGTCGAGCGTGCGGCATTGGCATTGCCGGGATGGGATTGCGACATCGTCGAGTCCCATCATGTACACAAGAAGGATGCGCCGTCCGGTACCGCGCTGACCCTGGGGGAGGCGGCACAGCATGGGGGCGCCGATCCGCGCTATGCCAGCCTGCGCGCCGGCGACATCATCGGCGAGCATTTCGTCCAGTTCACCGGGCTGGGCGAGCGGGTGGAGCTGGTGCATCGGGCAACCAATCGCGACATTTTTGCCCGGGGCGCGCTTCATGTGGCCGGGCAGCTGGTCCGGCGTGCGCCGGGGCAGTACCGGGTACGGGATCTGGTGGCGCCGCCGGCAAACGCCTGAATGGGGCGAGCGGCACGGGCGCCAGCGGTCCAGGGTCAATCAAACATGACACGGCACCGGCGGGAGACTGGTGCTTGGGGCCCCTTGCCTTTACAATTCCCGCTCGCCGAAACACGTCAGCCGGACCGGTTCCAGACCGCCGTCCGCGCTTTTTTGCAACCGGTTTTTGCCGTGGACGCAGGCGTGGCTTCGGAGTCCCCCTCGGTAGCCAAAGTGAGATTCCCGTGACCCAAGCCGCAATTCTCGTGCTCGAAGACGGCACCGTATTCGAGGGCGAATCCGTAGGCGCGCCCGGCCTGTCCGTGGGTGAGGTGGTGTTCAATACCGCCATGACCGGTTATCAGGAAATGCTGACCGATCCGTCCTATGCACGGCAGATGGTCACCCTGACATATCCGCATATCGGCAACACCGGCATGAACGACCAGGACGACGAGGCCAGCAAGGTCTGGGCCGCCGGTCTGATCGTGCGCGATGTGCCACGTCGTCCGAGCAGCTGGCGCAGCCAGGTGTCGCTGCAGGACTGGCTGCTCCAGCGCGGTGTGGTCGCCATCGCCGGGATTGATACCCGCAAGCTGACCCGCATCCTGCGTGAGCGGGGAGCACAGAATGGCGCGCTGATGGCCGGTGATATCGATGTGGAGAAGGCGCTGGAAGCCGCCCGCAAGTTCCCGGGCCTGAAGGGAATGGATCTGGCCAAGGTGGTGTCCACCGACACGCCGTACAGCTGGAGCGAAGGTCAGCTGGATCTGGACCGCAATGAATTCCAGCGCGTGGCACCGAAGTTCAAGGTGGTGGCATACGACTTCGGCGTGAAGGCCAACATCCTGCGCATGCTGGCCGAGCGTGGCTGCGAGCTCACCGTGGTGCCGGCGCAGACGCCTGCGGCCGACGTGCTGGCGATGGAGCCGGACGGCGTTTTCCTGTCCAACGGCCCGGGTGACCCCGAACCGTGCGATTACGCCATCGCGGCGATCAAGGAGTTCGTGGCCAGGAAGGTTCCGACGTTCGGCATCTGCCTGGGCCACCAGCTGCTGGGTCTGGCCTGTGGTGCCAAGACCATGAAGATGGGCCACGGCCACCACGGCGCGAACCATCCGGTGCAGGATCTGGACAGCGGCAGGGTGATGATCACCTCGCAGAACCACGGCTTTGCCATCGATGAGAGCGTGCTGCCGGCCAATGTCCGTGTCACCCACCGCTCGCTGTTCGACCAGACCATCCAGGGCATCGCATTGACCGATGCGCCGGCGTTCTCCTTCCAGGGCCACCCGGAAGCCTCGCCAGGTCCGCAGGACGTCGCCCCGCTGTTCGACCGTTTCATCACCCTGATGGGTGAGGCCAAGTAATCGCATTGCCGGACCGGTCCGCCGTTCCGGCAATGCCGTAACGGCAGACGCGGCAATCCAGCGCACACGTTCACTCACTGCGGTCACACGCAGCCCCCAATTCGAGTACTGAAATGCCAAAGCGCACCGACCTAAAAACCATCCTGATCATCGGCGCCGGCCCGATCGTCATCGGCCAGGCCTGCGAGTTCGACTACTCCGGCGCGCAGGCGTGCAAGGCGCTGCGCGACGAGGGCTACCGCGTGGTGCTGGTCAACTCGAACCCGGCCACGATCATGACCGACCCGGAGATGGCTGACGCCGTCTACATCGAGCCGATCAACTGGCAGACCGTCGAGAAGATCATCGAGAAGGAGCGCCCCGATGCGCTGCTGCCGACCATGGGCGGACAGACCGCGCTGAACTGCGCGCTGGATTTGGCCGACCACGGCGTGCTGGAGAAGTACAACGTCGAGCTGATCGGCGCCAAGCGCGAAGCCATCCGCATGGCCGAGGACCGCGAACTGTTCCGCGTGGCGATGGGCGAGATCGGACTGGAATGCCCGAAGGCCGCGGTCGCCCACACGCTGGAGGAGGCGCTGGAGATCCAGGCCACGGTCGGCTATCCGACCATCATCCGCCCGTCCTTCACCCTGGGCGGCAGCGGTGGCGGTATCGCCTACAACCGCGAAGAGCTGATCGAGATCGTCGGCCGGGGTCTGGAGCTGTCGCCGACCAGTGAAGTGCTGGTGGAAGAGTCGGTGCTGGGCTGGAAGGAATTCGAGATGGAGGTGGTGCGCGACACCGCCGACAACTGCATCATCGTCTGCTCGATCGAGAACCTCGATCCGATGGGCGTGCACACCGGTGACTCGATCACCGTGGCCCCGGCACAGACCCTGACCGACAAGGAATACCAGCGCCTGCGCGATGCCTCCATCGCGGTGCTGCGCAAGATCGGCGTGGATACCGGCGGCTCCAACGTGCAGTTCGGCATCAGCCCGACTACCGGCCGCGTGGTGGTGATCGAGATGAACCCGCGCGTGTCGCGCTCCTCGGCACTGGCTTCCAAGGCCACCGGCTTCCCGATCGCCAAGGTCGCGGCCAAGCTGGCGGTGGGTTACACCCTGGATGAATTGAAGAACGAGATCACCGGCGGCCTGACCCCGGCCTCGTTCGAGCCATCCATCGACTATGTCGTCACCAAGATTCCGCGTTTTGCGTTTGAAAAGTTCCCGGCCGCCGACGCGCGCCTGACCACCCAGATGAAGTCGGTGGGCGAGGTGATGGCGATGGGCCGCACCTTCAAGGAATCGCTGCAGAAGGCCCTGCGCGGCCTGGAAACCGGCAAGATCGGCCTGGACCCGACCGGCCTGGATCTGGGCAACGCAGAGGACATCACCACGCTCAAGCGTGAGCTCAAGGCTCCGGGCCCGGAACGCCTGTTCTTTGTCGGCGACGCGTTCCGTGCCGGCTTCAGCGTCGAAGAAGTGTTCGCGTTGTCCTATATCGATCCCTGGTTCCTGGACCAGATCGAGGAGATCATCGCCGACGAAAAGCAGGTGCATGCCGAAGGTATCGATGCGCTCGACGCTGCGCGTCTGCGCAAGCTCAAGCGCGCCGGTTTCTCCGATGCGCGTCTGGCCGAGCTGACCGGTACCAACGAGGCGGCGATCCGTGCGCTGCGCCGTGCCCACAAGGTGCGCCCGGTGTACAAGCGCGTGGACTCCTGTGCGGCCGAGTTCGCCACCAGCACCGCGTACCTGTATTCGACCTATGAGGACGAGTGCGAAGCGGCGCCGAGCAACCGCGACAAGATCATGATCCTGGGCGGTGGTCCGAACCGTATCGGCCAGGGCATCGAGTTCGACTACTGCTGCGTGCATGCCGCACTCGCCCTGCGCGAGGACGGTTATGAAACCATCATGGTCAACTGCAACCCGGAAACCGTCTCCACCGACTACGACACCTCCGACCGTCTGTACTTCGAGCCGCTGACGCTGGAAGACGTGCTGGAAATCGTCGAGCTGGAACAGCCCAAGGGCGTGATCGTGCAGTACGGCGGGCAGACCCCGCTGAAGCTGGCGCGTGCGCTGGAAGCCAATGGCGTGCCGGTGATCGGCACCTCGCCGGATTCCATCGATCTGGCCGAAGACCGTGAGCGCTTCCAGCAGCTGGTCGACAAGCTGGGGCTGAAGCAGCCGCCGAACCGCATTGCCCGCAATGCAGAAGATGCGCTGGTGCTGGCGCGCGAGATCGGCTATCCGCTGGTGGTGCGTCCCAGCTACGTGCTGGGCGGCCGGGCGATGGAAATCGTCTATGGCGAATCGGACCTGGCGCGCTATGTCCGCGACGCGGTGAAGGTCTCCAATGACTCGCCCGTGTTGCTGGACCACTTCCTTGATGCGGCGGTGGAAGCCGATGTGGACATCATCTGCGACAGGGGCGGCAACGTCCTGATCGGCGGCGTGATGGAGCACATCGAAGAAGCGGGCGTGCACTCCGGTGACTCGTCCTGCTCGCTGCCGCCGTACTCGCTGTCGGCGCAAACCCAGGCCGAACTGCGTCGCCAGGTCACCGAGC
Organism: Stenotrophomonas pictorum JCM 9942; assembly: GCF_001431585.1. Classification (NCBI taxonomy): domain Bacteria; kingdom Pseudomonadati; phylum Pseudomonadota; class Gammaproteobacteria; order Lysobacterales; family Lysobacteraceae; genus Stenotrophomonas; species Stenotrophomonas pictorum. Next base: position 40,078 of record NZ_LLXS01000045.1, read on the forward strand.
TGGCCAAGGCGCTGAAGGTCGTGGGCCTGATGAACACCCAGTTTGCGATCCAGACCGACGCCGACGGCAACGATGTGATCTACCTGCTGGAGGTCAATCCGCGTGCCTCGCGCACCGTGCCATTCGTGTCCAAGGCCACCGGCATGCCGCTGGCCAAGATCGCCGCCCGCTGCATGGCCGGCAAGACGCTGGTCGAGCAGGGCGCGATCAAGGAAATCGTGCCGGACTACTATTCGGTCAAGGAAGCCATTTTCCCGTTTGCCAAGTTCCAGGGCGTGGATCCGATCCTCGGGCCGGAAATGCGCTCGACCGGTGAAGTCATGGGTGTCGGCCGCAGCTTCAGCGCCGCCTTCGCGCGTGCGCAGGAAGCGGGCAGCATCAAGACCCCGCCGGTCGGCAAGGTGTTCATCTCGGTACGGGATGCCGACAAGCCGCGCGTGATGCCGGCGGTGCAGGGCCTGGTCGAGCGTGGCTACACGCTGGTCGCCACCCGCGGTACCGCGGCATGGCTGCAGCAGCAGGGCTATACCTGCGAGGTGGTCAACAAGGTGGTGGAAGGCCGTCCGCACATCGTGGACAGCATCAAGAACGGCGAGATCGTCTATATCGTCAACACCACCGAAGGCCGCGCGGCGATCACCGACTCGTTCTCGATCCGTCGCGAGGCGCTGCAGCATCGTGTCACGTATTCGACGACGGTTGCCGGTGCCAAGGCGCTGGTGCAATCACTGGAATTCCGCGGTACCGGCCCGGTGTGGTCGCTGCAGGAACTGCACAAGGAGTTGGAAGCATGAGAGCCCCGATCACCCTGAAAGGCGCGCAGCGTCTTCGCGATGAGCTCGATCATCTCAAGTCGGAGAAGCGCCCCAAGGTCATCGCCGCCATTGCCGAAGCCCGTGAGCACGGCGACCTGAAGGAGAATGCCGAGTATCACGCCGCGCGCGAGGAACAGAGCTTCATCGAAGGCCGCATCAAGCTGCTGGAAGGTGAGCTGTCGCACGCCGAAGTCATCGACATCACCAAGCTCAATGCGGGCTCCAAGGTGGTGTTCGGGGCGACGGTGACGCTGGCTGACGTGGAAACCGACGAGGAGAAGCGTTACCAGATCGTGGGCGACCTGGAGGCGGACATCAAACGGGGTCTGATCGCCATTTCCTCGCCGGTGGCGCGGGCAATGATCGGCAAGAACGAAGGCGATTCGATCGTCATCGACGCGCCGGCAGGTCAGCGCGAGTACGAAATCGTCAACGTCGAATACCTCGACTGACGATGGCCAAAGCCACGTTGCTGCTGCCTGCGCGCAGCCGTTTCCCGGCCGGTACGCTGCCGGCACAGGTGGCTGCGGCATTGGGCCGTGCCGAGCGTTCGCCCGGCGCGGCCGGTGAGCTGGCACAACTGCGCCGGCATTTCAGTGCAATCCCGGTGGAGTGGTCGGCAGCGGCGCTGACCCGGGAGGTCGATGCGGGCGATGCTGCCGGTGGTTTCTGGTTGCGCGCCGATCCGGCCAATGTCGTGCCGGATATGCACGGCGCGCGGATGATGGCGGTGGCCGAGACGCTGCGACTGGAACAAGGCGACGTGGATGCTTTGCTGCCCGCGCTGCAGCCGTTGTTTGCCGGATTCGGTTTCCAGCTGGATGCGCCGTCGGCGTCACGCTGGTATCTGCGTCTGCCCGAGGACACGCCATTGCCCGCATTCGCCGCCCCCGAGGCGGTGCTGGGGGATGATCTGTTCGCGCACCTGCCCGACGGCGATCTTGGCCGGCGCTGGCGTGCCTTGCTGACCGAAGCGCAGGTGGTGCTGCACCAGCATCCGTGGAATGAAGCGCGGATCGCGCAGGGCAAACGGGCGGTCAACTCGCTGTGGTTCTGGGGCCCGGGGCGATTGCCCGATTCGGTGCGTACGTCGCACGCGCAGGTGCGCAGTCGCGACGCGTTGTTGCAGGGGCTGGCCAAGGCCGCCGGGGTGCGGCTTGGCGGCGAGCAGGCGGTGGATGCCTTGGTGGATCTGCGCCAGCTGCGCTCCCTGGAGCAGCTGGTCCGTGATGCGATCACTCCCTTGCTGGATGCGATGAAGCGCGGTGAGCTGGGCGAGCTGCTGCTGGACTTTGAGGATGGCGTCCGCTATCGCCTGACACGAGGACAGCGCTGGCACTTCTGGAAGAGGCCGGTCGCGACGCTGGCCGATGAGTGATGTGTTGAAGATCGTCCGGCGTGATCCGGCCCAGGCCGGGCACTGGGGTGACGGCACTCTGCCGCTGTTGCAGCGGCTCTATTCCGCGCGTGGCGCACTGTCTGCCGAGCAGGCGCAGCCGCGTCTGGCCCAGCTGCACGCGCCGGACCTGCTGGGCGGCATGCACAAGGCGGTCGAGTTGCTGGCTGCCGCCATCAGTGGCGACAGGCGCATTCTGGTTGTCGGCGATTTTGATTGTGACGGCGCGACTGCCTGTGCGGTCGGTGTGCGCGGGTTGCGCATGCTCGGTGCGCGCGACGTGGTGCACGCCGTGCCCAATCGCATGCTGCACGGTTACGGGTTGTCGCCATCGCTGGTTGAGGAGCTCGTCGCGCTCAAGCCAGATCTGCTGGTGACCGTCGATCACGGTATCGCCTGTCATGCGGGTGTCCGTGCGGCCAAGGCGCTGGGCTGGCAGGTGCTGGTCACTGACCACCATCTGCCGGGCGAGCAGCTGCCGCCTGCCGATGCCATCGTCGATCCGAACGTGGACGGTGATGCATTCCCGAGCAAGGCATTGGCGGGGGTGGGCGTGATTTTCTATGTGTTGATGGCGCTGCGGCGGCATCTGCGCGAGGCCGGTGCGTTCAAGGCCCAGCCCGAACCGGATCTGTTGACCTTGCTGGATCTGGTCGCGGTGGGTACCGTCGCGGACCTGGTGGTGCTCGATGACAACAATCGTGCCCTGGTTGCCGCTGGCCTGCGTCGCCTGCGCGCCGGCAAGGGAAGTGTCGGCCTGCGTGCACTGATCGACGCCAGTGGCCGGGATCCGCGGCGGCTGACCGCCAGCGACATCGGCTACGCCCTGGGGCCGCGCCTGAATGCGGCCGGCCGTCTGGAAGACATGGCACTTGGCATCGAGCTGTTGCTCACCGAAGACCCGGCGCAGGCGCGACAGATCGCCGCGATGCTGGAAGAGATCAATGCCGAGCGGCGCGCGGTGCAGCAGTTGATGACCGACGATGCCGAGCGTGCAGTGTCCAGGGCCCTGCTCGCGGACGATGGTCAGCGGCCGGTTGCGGCGTGCCTGTTCGATGCCGAGTGGCATCCGGGCGTGGTGGGGCTGGTCGCCTCGAAGATGAAAGACCGGCTGCACCGGCCGGTGATCGCTTTTGCGCCGGCCGAACCGGGGAGCGATGCCCTGCGGGGATCGGCGCGCTCGATCAGCGGCTTCCATATCCGCGATGCGCTGGCAGCGATCAATGCCCGTCATCCCGGCTTGATGGACAAGTTTGGCGGCCACGCCATGGCGGCAGGATTGAGTTTGCCGCTGGCCCATCTGGAGCCCTTCAAGCGCGCCTTCGCGCAGCAGGTGCAAACCACGCTGGACCCGGCCTTGCTGCAACAGCAGCTGCTCAGTGATGGCGAGCTGTCAACCGCGGAGCTGGATTTCGCCCATGCCGAAGCGCTGCGACTGGCGGGTCCCTGGGGGCAGGGCTTTCCTGAGCCCTTGTTTGATGGTGTGTTCGAGGTGCTGGAGTGGCGCGTGCTGAAGGAGCGCCATCTGAAGCTGGTACTGCGCCAGCCGGGTAGCCCGGTACGTCTGAACGCGATCCAGTTCGGCGGTTGGGCCGGCAATGCGCCAAGCCAGCATCTGCATGTCGCCTATCGCCTGGCAAGTGATGACTACCGTGGGGGTCAGGCCATCCAGTTGATGGTCGAGCACGCCCAGCCGGCATGAGTGCCGTGCGTCCCGGCAGGAGCGGAAAAGAAGCCGGCATTGCGCCGGCTTCTGTGTGAACCGCCCGGCCGCGTTACTTGCGCCGTACCAGCAGCCGGTATCCGCCGCTGGCGCGGGAGTCGAAGCTGTGGGCCAGCAGTACATAGCGGCCAGCATCCAGCTCGATCTCCAGTGACGGATCAAGACTGGTGTCGCTGTCATCCTGCTGCGCGACCTCCTCGCCGTCGCGCATCAGGGTGATCAGGCCATCCAGGCCTGAAGTGCCGGTCATGCTGATCACGTACGTGCCCTTGCGCGGAATTTCCAGTGTGTACAGGTCGCGGTTGCCCGGACGCAGCTGCCCCTGGGTTTCGCGGCCGATCGCCAGCTGGGGACGGATCGGACCGTCCGGTGCCGGCGCGGTGGAAGAGGCAAGCTGGAAAATGCCGCCGCGACCGTTCACCGAGCGCACCGAGACGGTGTACTCGCCCGGATCCAGCACCTGCGACAGGCGCGAGTTCACGCCGCCGCCGCCGTCATCGTCGCTCAGGGTGATGTCGCCCCCCTGCACGGTCAGCACGGTGTCCAGCTCGCGGCTGCTGGCATCGAATTGCACGCGGCGGCGATCGGCAAGGTTGAAAGTGAAGCTGCGGGTTTCGTCGGCACTGACGAAACCGCTGGCCATGCCGTCGACCGGCAACGCCGAGCCGTCGGCGAATACCAGCCCTTCGGGGAAGTCGGCCCGTTCCACACCCAGATAGAGCGCGCCGGAGGCCTGCGAGAAGCCGCTGGCGGTCACCGTGTAGCGGCCCGGCTGCAGGGGGGCCACCAGGCGGGAGTTGAGCTGGTTGCCGCCGTCGTCATCTTCCAGGTTGACGCCATTGCCACTCAGTTCCATGCGGCTGTCGAACTCGCTGGATTCCAGGTCCAGGGTGTACAGCCCGGCCTGGTCGACTTCCAGGGTGTAGGTCTTGCTGCCGTTCTCCAGCCAGTCGGTGATGCGACGGCCGGCGGTCAACGGCTTGCCGTCATAGGCTACGATCGGTTTGGCCGATAGCTGGAAGGGACCGAACGCGCGCGAGTCGGCGCCACTGACGGCCACCAGATAGGGGCCGGCCTTGTCGGCGCGCACGCTCAGCGCTGCATTGCCGCGGTCGTCGGATTCGGAGCGCGCCACCAGCACATCACGGTGGAACACCGACAGTGCACCGTTGAGAGCGCCCTGCAGCTTCAGCGAAACCGCTTGGCCGGCGCCCAGCTGCAGCGAAAACAGCTGGCTGCGGGTGCCATCGCTGTAGTTGATCGGACTGGTGGAAGTGATCTCGCCAGACACATCGCCCTTGCTGGCGAGCGGACGGGCGGAGGGGGCCGCGTGGACGGGGGAGCTCATGGCGGTGGCAATGGCCAGAGACAGCAATCCTGCTGCAAATCGCTTCACTTGGACTTCCTTATGGAGAACGTTGGGGAAACGGCGGTGTTCCAGCGGCATCGCCCAGGAGCCCTGGCGGCGCCGGAAATTTTTGACGTGGGGCGGCGACCACCAGCCGGCAGCAGCGCCGGCGGGTCATTGAATCCTCAGTCCACTTCTACTGCGGCAGCAGCATCAGCGGCGGCTGCTGCAGCCTCGGTGGCGGCATCCTTGCGGTTGCTGTTGGCCGGAGTGGTCACATCAGACCCCAAGTCGGTGGTTTCCAGTTCGAAAACACCTTGCTGGTTGCCGAAGCCGGTGACCGCGACGGTGTAGCGACCCGGGCCCAGCGGCAGCGACAGACGGGCATTGGTGCCGTTGCCGCCGTCGTCGTCCTCGGCGTCCACGCCCGGGCCGGTGACATGCAGTACCGAGTCGAAGCCATCGGCGATCGCATCGAACTGGATGTGCCTGGCGCTGTCCAGATTCAGAATGAAGGTGCGGCGGCCGCGCGAATCCATCATCGACTGCGCGGTCTGGCCGACAGTCAGCGCGGTGCCGTCACGTGTGATCAGGCCCTGGTCGGTGGCCGTCATCGCCACGCCGAGCTTGAACGAGCCGGTGCTTCCGTTCAGCGAGGAGGCGGCGATGGTGTAGTCGCCCGGCTCCAGATAGGCGCGGATGCGGGCATTGAGCTGGCCGCCGTTGTCGTCATCCTCCACTTCCACATTGCGGCCGTTCAGACGCAGATAGGAGTCGAACGCGCTGGACTCCATGGTGACGGTGTACAGCCCGGCCTTGGCAACCGTGAGTTTGTATTCCTGCTTGTCGGTGCCGACCAGCCAGTCGGTGATGCGGCTGTCGGCGCCCAGCGGTTTGCCGTCATAGGGCACGACCGTGGCGGTCTTGAGCTTGAACGGACCGAAGCTGCTGGAACTGGCACTGTTGACGGCGATCAGATAGGTGCCGTCCTTGGGCGCGCGGAAGGCCAGGCCGACCGCGCCGGCGGAGTCGTCACCTTCACCTTCGTAGCTGGCGGAGGCGCTGGCGATCATGTTCTGCCCGTCGAACACCGCCAGCTGGCCATTGAGTGCGCCGCCCAGTTCCAGCGCTACCGCCTCACCGTTTTTCAGGGTCATCCTGTAGCCCTGGTGCCGGCTGCCGTCGTTGTAATTCAAACGGCTGGAGGAAGTGATTTCACCGGAGGTCGCATCGCCTACCGCCAGGGTGGGGGCGCTGTCGGCAGCGGCGCCGATACCGAGTTTTTGACATGCGGCCAGAGCCAGCGTCAGGGCGATGGCGGCAAAAATACGGGTGGGGCGGGTTTTCAAGCTGGAGTCCTTGATCATGCAGGCGGTGTCCGTTTCCCGCCGTTGGCGGGTCCATTCATGAATTCTAACGGCACCGCGTGCCGGATCCACGCACCGCGTGAAACGGCGGGCGTGTCCGGCGCTGGCGAGGCCCCGCCGATGGTAGAATTCCCGCCTTGTCTGCCTGTTTGATAGACCGACCCATGATCGAACTGAATCCCATCCGCCAGCGAATCACCGATCTGACCGATCGCGTGGTCTCGCTCAGGGGGTATCTTTGACTACGACGTCAAGAAAGAGCGTCTTGAAGAAGTAACCCGCGAACTGGAAAACCCCGACATCTGGAACAATCCCGAGTACGCCCAGACCCTGGGCCGGGAGCGTTCGATGCTGGACAAGACCGTCAGCGGCATCGCCGCGGTGCTCGATGGCATGACCGATGCCACCGAGTTGCTGGAGCTTGCGGAAAGCGAGCAGGACGAGGACACCGCGCTGTCGGTGGTCGCTGACCTGGACAAGCATCAGGCCCACATCGAGAAGCTGGAGTTCCAGCGCATGTTCTCCGGGCAGATGGACAGCTGCAACGCGTTCGTCGACATCCAGGCGGGCGCGGGCGGTACCGAAGCCCAGGACTGGGCGGAAATCATGCTGCGCATGTACCTGCGCTGGTGCGAGTCGCGCGGTTGGAAGACCGAGCTGATGGAAGTGTCCGGCGGCGACGTGGCTGGCATCAAATCGGCCACGTTCCGGGTCGAAGGCGAGTTCGCCTACGGCTGGTTGAAGACCGAGATCGGCGTGCACCGGCTGGTGCGCAAGTCGCCGTTCGATTCGGACAACCGCCGGCACACCAGTTTCACCTCGGTGTTCGTGTCGCCCGAAGTCGATGACAACATCGAAATCGACATCAACCCCGCCGATCTGCGTACCGACGTGTATCGCTCTTCCGGCGCGGGTGGCCAGCACGTCAACAAGACCGAGTCGGCGGTGCGTATCACCCACATCCCGACCAATACGGTGGTCGCCTGCCAGACCGGTCGCAGCCAGCACCAGAACCGCGACACCGCGATGAAGATGCTGGCCGCCAAGCTCTATGAGCTGGAAGTGCAGAAGCGCAACAGCGAGCGTGACGCACTGGAAGCGACCAAGTCCGACATTGGCTGGGGCAGCCAGATCCGCAATTACGTGCTCGACCAGAGCCGTATCAAGGATCTGCGTACCGGTATCGAGCGGACCGACACCCAGAAGGTGCTGGATGGCGACCTGGATGAGTTCATCGAGGCCAGTCTGAAGTCCGGCCTGGAAGCGGGCGCCAAACGCAACGACGCGTAATCCGGAGTGGCCCGGCATGGGCCCTCCATCGCTGTACAGTGCGGCGACACCCTCTGGTCGTCGCACTTTGTTCTCTCCCCCAAGTGAATACCAAAGCCATGAACGAACAGACTCCGGTAACGCCGCAGCCTCCCGTCGACGAGAACAGCCTCATCGCCGAGCGTCGCGCGAAACTCAAGGCGCTGCGCGGGCAGGGCATCGCGTACCCGAATGATTTCCGCCGCGAGGATTTCGCCGGCGCGCTGCAGGCCGAGTTTGCCGACGCCGAGACCTGGACCTCCGAGGCGCTGGAAGCCTCCGGTCGCACGGTGAAGATGGCCGGTCGCCTGATGGCCAAGCGGGTGATGGGCAAGGCCAGCTTTGCCCAGATCCAGGACGAGAGCGGCCGCATCCAGTTGTTCCTGCAGTCCACCGCGCTGGGCGATGCCTACGCCGCCTTCAAGGGCTGGGACGTGGGCGACATCATTGCCGTGGAAGGTGGCCTGACCCGTACCAAGACCGGCGAGTTGTCGGTCAAGGCCAATAGCATCCGCCTGCTGACAAAATCGCTGCGTCCGTTGCCGGACAAGTGGCATGGCCTGGCCGACGTGGAGCAGCGCTACCGTCAGCGCTACGTGGACCTGATCGTGACCCCGGAGTCGCGCGAGGTCTTCATCAAGCGCTCCAAGATCATCCGTGCGATGCGTGCCTGGCTGGACAGCCGCGACTTCCTGGAAGTCGAGACGCCGATGATGCATTACATCCCCGGCGGCGCCACGGCCAAGCCGTTCACCACCCATCACAACGCGCTGGATCTGGACCTGTACCTGCGTGTGGCGCCGGAGCTGTACCTGAAGCGGCTGGTCGTTGGTGGCCTGGAGCGCGTGTACGAAATCAACCGCAACTTCCGCAACGAAGGCGTCAGCACCCGCCACAACCCGGAATTCACCATGATGGAGCTGTACGAGGCCTACGCCACGTACAACGAAGTGATGGACTTGACCGAAGGGGTGATCCGCGATGTCGCTCAGCAGGTGCTGGGCACCACCATCGTGGAGTGGGACGGAGCGAGCATCGATCTGGGCGCGCCGTTCCGTCGTTGGCGCATGGATGAGGCAGTGCGTCACCACAATCCGGAAATCAGCCTGGCCGATTGCACCGACCATGCGGCACTGCTGCGTCATTGCGAACGCCTCAAGCTCAAGGTCAAGCCGTCATATGGCTGGGGTCGGCTGTTGCTGGAGATCTTCGAGGCGACCGTCGAGCACACCCTGGTCCAACCCACCTTCATCACCGATCATCCGATCGAAGTCTCGCCGCTGGCCCGCGCCAGCGACACCCGCCCCGGCTATACCGACCGCTTCGAGTTGTTCATCAATGGCAAGGAGCTGGCCAACGGCTTCTCCGAATTGAACGATCCCGAGGACCAGGCGGCGCGTTTCCAGGCGCAGGTGGAGGCGAAGGAGGGGGGTGACGACGAGGCCATGCATTACGACTCGGACTATATCCGTGCGCTGGAGTACGGCATGGCGCCGACCGGCGGCCTGGGGATCGGTATCGACCGACTGGTGATGCTGCTGACCGGCCGCAGCTCCATCCGCGACGTGTTGCTGTTCCCCTACATGCGCCCGGAAAACTGAGGCATTCCGCGGCAGGCATGGCGCCTGTCCATGGATATGGTCTAGTGTGACGGCCAGCGATAGCCGCTGGCCGTGCCGCTGGTGCGTATCTGTGATGTGGCATGTTGCACAGTGCGCGGGCCCGGTCGAATATGTTGCAGCGATCAGGCCGCACAGGGGCAGCGCGAAAATGGCGTGTGACATGCAGCAGGTAGCCCGCGATGCTTGCGAGGCTGCTCAACTTCCAGATCACAGCAGTTTCACCGGACACTACAACCACATGGGCTTGGATATCGTCATCGTCGATGACCAGACGTCTGCGCGGACCATGCTTCGGCATGTGATTGAGGACATCGCATCCGAACTGCGGGTGCATGATTTTGCAGACCCGCTCAAAGCGCTGGCCTGGTGTGACACCCATGAGGCCGACCTGTTGCTGCTGGACTACCGCATGCCGGAGCTGGATGGCCTGGAGTTCGCCCGGCGCTTGCGGCGGCTCCCGCACAATCGCGATATACCCATCGTTTTGATTACGGTGGTGGGTGATGAGCCGCTGCGCCAGGCGGCGCTGGAGGCCGGGGTTATCGATTTTCTGGTCAAGCCGATCCGCCCCCGTGAACTGAGGGCGCGTTGCCACAACCTCCTGCAGCTGCGCCAGCAAGGGCAGAGCGTGAAGCAGCGGGCGCTGTCGCTGGAGCAGCGGTTGCTGGCCAGCATGAACGAGGTCGAAGAGCGCGAGCGCGAAACCCTGTCGCGGCTGGCTCGGGCCATCGAATATCGCGATGCCGGTACCAGCGCCTATCTGGAGCGGATGTCGCATGTTGCCGGGCTGATCGCCGAGCAGCTCGGGCTGCCGCCCGAAGAAGCACGCGCCATCGAGATGGCGGCGCCGTTGCATGACATGGGCAAGATCGCCATTCCCGATGCCATCCTGCTCAAGGCCGGCAAGTTGGACGAGGCCGAAATGGCGGTCATGCGACGTCATCCCCGCATCGGCTACGAGCTGCTCAGTGGCAGCAACAGCCGCTTCATCCAGCTGGGAGCCACGATCGCGCTGCGTCACCACGAGCGTTTTGATGGCAGCGGCTATCCTGATGGCCTGGTCGGTGAGGCGATTCCTCTGGAAGCGCGGATCGTGGCGGTGGCCGACGTGTTCGATGCACTGATCTCGCCGCGGCCATACAAGGAGGCGTGGACGATGGATGCAACTCTTGCGTATCTGTACGCCCAGCGTGGGCGTCTGTTCTGCCCGCGCTGTGTCGATGCGTTGCTGCGTGCGCGCGAAGAGCTGGAACAGGTCTGCGCGCAGTATTCGTCCGCGTTCCCGAGACCGGAAGCCTGAGATGCGTGCGGTGTTCGCCGGGCTGAAGCGGCGGCTTTCGCAGCGCACCGATAGCGAGCACGCACAGGCGTTCGTGCGGATCGTGCTGATCGCGCTGATCCTGGCTTATGTGCTGTTGTCATCCCCTAGCTGGGGCTTGCCAGCCGGGCAGCTGCGGCTGGTGGTGACATTGATCCTGATCGCCCAGGGCCTGTCGCTGGTGCTGATGGGCTGGTTGCTGTGGCGTCCGGCGCGTTCGGATCTGCGCCGCATTCTCGGCATGGTCGATGACTATGCGCTGATGTCCATCGCGATGAGTGCGATCGGCGAACCGATGGCCCCCATCTATGTCGTGGTGATGTGGGTCACTGTTGGCAACGGTATGCGCTATGGCAACCGCTATCTGTGGCTTGCAGTGGCCATGGCGACACTCAGTTTCGGGGTGACGCTCACGCTGAGCGACTACTGGCAGCGCAATCTGGGTCTGGGCGTTGGTCTGCTGGTGGGATTGGCGGCAATTCCGCTGTATTTCGCCAGTCTGTTGAAGCAGCTGACCGAGGCGATGGCGGAGGCACGCCGCGCCAGTGATGCCAAAAGCCGGTTCCTGGCCAATATGAGCCATGAGTTCCGCACGCCGCTCAATGGCCTGTCGGGCATGACCGAACTGCTGGCCACCACGCGGCTGGATGATGAGCAGCGCGAGTGTCTGAACACGATCCAGGCATCGGCCAGCAGCCTGCTGGCGCTGGTGGAGGAGGTGCTGGATATCTCGGCGATCGAGGCCGGCAAGCTGCGCGTGGACGCGCGCGATTTCTCTTTGGCCGAGCTGATCCAGTCCATCGGCCTGATTCTCCAGCCTCAAGCGCGTGCCAAGCAGCTGGACTACCGGGTGTTCGTGGAAACCGGCGTACCCGATGGCCTGCACGGCGACGCTGCGCACCTGCGCCAGATCCTGCTCAATCTTGCTGGCAATGCGGTGAAGTTCACCGACAGCGGCAGGGTTGAAATCCGGGTGTCGATGCGGGCGGCAGCGGGCGATCATGCACTGCGGATCCGTTTCGATGTTCTGGATACGGGTATTGGCGTGGCCCCGTCATTGCGCCCGCGCCTGTTCGAGCCGTTCGAGCAGGCGGACGTGTCCCTGGCCCGGCGCTATGAAGGGACCGGGCTGGGAACGGCCATCGCCAAGGGGTTGACGCAGACGTTGGGAGGTGAGATCGGCTACCAGGACAACCCGGGCGGCGGCAGCTGCTTCTGGGTGGAAGTGCCGCTTGTCCCGGCGCAGGCCGGGGACGTCGCGCGTGCGCCGGTCGCGTTGGATAGCCCGGAGGCCATCGCCGAGGCGTTCCCCAATGTCATCTCGTTTTCCGACCCGTTCCGGCGCCATCGGGCACGGGTTCCCAGCCTGCAGGTGCTGGTGGCCGATGACCACGAGGCCAACCGGATGGTGCTGCAGCGCATGCTGCAGAAAGCCGGTCATCGCGTGCAGTGCGTCAACGGTGCCGAGGCGGTCCTTGATCTGCTCGCCGAGTGTGAGTTCGATGTGGTGATTGTCGATCTGCACATGCCCGGCATGAGTGGTCTGGACATGCTCAGGCAGCTGCGTGTGATGCAGGCCGGTGGTGGACCGCGCACCCCGGTCGTGATCCTCAGTGCCGATGTGACCCCGGATGCGATCCAGCGCTGTACGCAGGCTGGTGCGCACACGTTCATGGCCAAGCCGGTGGTAGCGGCCAAACTGCTGGAAACCCTGGCAATCATCGCAGGTGAAGGTGACGCGCGCAGCCCGGCGACCCGCACCGTCATCGAAGCGCCGGTGACCGGCGATGACGTGTTGAACCCGGATGTGCTGGATGAGCTGGCGACGCTGGGCCTGGGCGAAGGCTTCGAGCGCGAGTTCATACGCCAGTGCATGACCGATCTTGTCACCTGCAGCGACGCGGTGGGGGCAGCCAGCGAGCAAGGTGACTGGGAGCGTATGCGCGAGCAGGCCCATGCGGTGAAGGGCGTGGCCGGCAATCTGGGTCTGACCCGGGTGGCAGCGCTGGGCGGCGAGCTGATGGCGATGGCCGACTGGCAGTTGCGCAGTGAAGGCGCACAGTGCCTGCCCCGTCTCCAGGCGGCGCTGCTGGAGGGGCGGCAGGCATTGGATGCGCGCGCGGCACGGCGCACGCACCCCCAGGGTGATGAAACCGCAGGCTGATCAGCGTGCGGTCTGCCCGCTGCGGCGGGTCTGTGCCTTGACCAGGCGGTCCATGGTGCGCAGCGACTTCTCGTCCAGTGCCAGCGCGGCCTCGACCCAGACCTTGGTGATGTCCAGCAATTCCTGGTAGCTGACCGCGTGGGAAATGCCGCGCACGGCATTCATTGCCAGACAGGAATGGGGGATGCGCTGCTGCTGGCGGATCAGGTCGTTGACCGCTTGCTCGCCTTGTCCGCGCGGTACCAGGATGTCGACCACGCCCATGGCGTGCATCTCTTCGGCCGTATAGACGCGGCCTTCCAGAATGATGCGCTCGGCCAGTTGCGGCGATACCCGGCGGCTGAGGAAGTTGTAGGCGCCCATGCCCGGGAACAGCCCGAACAGCACTTCCGGCAGGCCCATGCCGACACCTTCCTCGGCCACGATGGTGTGGCACGACAGGGCCATCTCCAGCCCGCCACCGAGCGCGTCACCCTGCAGCAGGGCGATGGTGCGGAAGTCGCCATTGAGGCCACGGTCGAAACGGTGGACGCCATCGATGCAGCTGCGGGCGTAGCGCAGCAGGCCCTCGGCATCACGGGCCCGGATCAAGGCTGAGAACACATCCAGATCGCCGCCGAGGTTGAAGGCATCGGCATCGGAAGCAAGTACCAGGTGCTGCAGCCGGCGCGGCTCCCCCGGCTGCTTGGCGCTGATGCTGTCCAGGAAGGCGTGCATGTCCGTCATCAGGGGCTTGCGGAAACACGGGCGTACGCCCGGTGCGGCATCGGCGTGCATGTGCAGCCAATGCACGCTGCGGGTGGCATCGCTGCGGGTGCGGACGGTGGCGTAGGAGGGGGTTGCAGGCAGCAGTTCGATCAGGCTCATGGCTTGGTCCTTTGCAAAGGCCCGCTGAAGGGGACGTGGGCGGCGGGCGAAACGCTGGCACGTGGCGATGCTACACGGGCTTTGACAACCGTAAATGCGAAGGGCCCCTCCGTTTCCGGAGAGGCCCTGTCCTGTTCGCTCGATTTCGCCTGGTTCAGGTGCTCGCTGGCGCATCCCGCAATTCGCGGCGCAGGATCTTGCCGACGTTGGTCTTGGGCAGCTCCTTGCGGAACTCGACGATGCGCGGATGCTTGTAGCCGGTCAGGTTGGCGCGGGCGAATTCCTTGACCTGTTCCTCGGTCAGGTTCGGATCCTTCTTGACGATGACCACTTTCACCGCTTCGCCGGACTTCTCGTTGGGCACGCCGACTGCAGCAACCTCCAGCACCCCGGGCATCATGGCGATCACGTCCTCGATCTCGTTCGGATACACGTTGAAGCCGGAGACCAGGATCATGTCCTTCTTGCGATCGACGATATAGAAGAAGCCCTTCTCGTCCATGCGAGCCATGTCACCGGTATGCAGCCAGCCATCGGCATCGATGGCCTGGTCGGTTTCATCCTGGCGATGCCAGTAGCCCTTCATCACCTGCGGGCCGCGAATGCACAGTTCGCCCACTTCGCCGACCTGAACCTGCTGGCCGTCGTCGTTCTTCACGCAGGCGTCGGTGGAGGGGATCGGCAGGCCGATCGAGCCGTTGTATTCCTTCAGATCCAGCGGGTTGATACAGGCGGCCGGCGAGGTCTCGGTCAGGCCGTAGGCCTCGATCAGCGTCACCCCGGTGGTCTTCTTCCAGCGTTCAGCGACCGAACGCTGCACGGCCATGCCGCCGCCGAGCGTGACCTTGAGGCCGGAGAAGTCGACCTCGTCAAACCCGGGGGTGTTGAGCAGGCCGTTGAACAGCGTGTTGACGCCGGTGATGGCGGTGAAGCGGTTGTTCTTGAGCTCTTTGACGAAGCCCTTCATGTCGCGCGGGTTGGTGATCAGGTAGTTCAGCGCGCCGATCTTCATGAAAACCAGGCCGTTCGCCGTCAATGCGAAGATATGGTAGAGGGGCAGCGCGGTGATGATCACTTCCTTGCCCGGCTCCACGCCGGAGCCGCTGATCCATGCCGAGGCCTGCTGCATGTTCGCCACCAGATTGCGGTGGGTGAGCATGGCGCCCTTGGCCACGCCCGTGGTGCCGCCGGTGTACTGCAGGAATGCGATGTCGTCGTGGTCGATGTCCACGGCCGGCAGCCGGTGGCGTTTGCCCAGCGCCAGCGCCTCCTTGAAGCGGATCGCGCCGTGCAGGCGGTAATCCGGGACCATCTTTTTCACGTACTTCAGCACGAAGTTGACTATCGCGCCCTTCGGGAAGCCGAGCAGGTCGCCCAGCCCGGTGGTGATCACCTGCTTGACCGGTGTATCGGCGATCACCTGCTGCACGGTGTCGCCAAAATTGTCCACCACCACCAGCGCCACCACACCGGCGTCGACCAGCTGGTGCTTCAGTTCGCGCGGGGTGTAGAGCGGATTGACGTTCACCACGGTAAGACCGGCGCGCAGGATGCCGAAAGTGGCAATCGGATACTGCAGGCAGTTGGGCATCATCACCGCGACGCGATCACCTTTCTTGAGCTGCAGCTCGCCCAGCAGATAGGCCGCGAACTGGCTGACCAGCGCATCGGTTTCGCCGTAGGTCAGCGTCTTGCCGAAGTTGGAGTAGGCAGGGCGATCACGGAACTTGGCCACAGACGTATCGAATACTGCCGCAACGGAGCGGAACTCGTTGACGTCGATCTCGGCCGGTACACCAGCCGGGTAACTTTGCAGCCAGGGACGTTCCTGATTCATCTTCCCCTCCAGGAAATGGATGTGGTCTAGTTGGACATCGACCGGCCGTCAGCGACACGGGCCGTTGTCGGCAGCATACCGTCCAGAATGGAAAAGGCGAAGGGAGATATGGCCCGAACGGCCCCGAATTACCTGCTTTGTGTCTTGATTTTGCTTTTACTGGCCGCCTGCAAGGCGGCGCCTCCCGAGCAGCGGCTGCGCCAGACGGTTGCCGCAATGCAGGAAGCGGTGGAGCGGGGGGCGCCTGGGGACTTCATGGCGTCCGTTTCGGCCGACTTCGTCGGCAACGAGGGTCTGGACCGCGCAGGGCTGGAGCGGCTGCTCAAGGCACAGCTGCTGCTGAACCACCGGGTGACGGTGCAGACCGGCCCGGTCACGGTGGCGATGGGCGACGACATGCGCACTGCCACGGTGCGTTTCACGGTGCTGATGGTCGGTGGCAGCGGGCGGTTCCTGCCCGAGCGCGGCGAAATGCAGGAGGTGGTCAGCGGCTGGCGCGATGAGGATGGCCGCTGGCAGGTGTATAGCGCTTCGTGGAAGAGGGCAGGTGAGCCGGAGCTTTAAGCCGGGCCGCACCGTGTCGCCCCAGGCCTCATCAGCGCCTGGGCAGGAAGCGCCCGGTCAAGGGCGCTTCCTGCCAAGATCAGGCCGCTTTCTTCGCGGCCAGCTGGCGTAGCACGTATTGCAGCAGACCGCCGTTGCGGAAGTACTCCACCTCCTTGGGCGTCAACAGCAGCACGTTGGCAGTGAACGTGCTGGTACTGCCGTCGGCCCTGGTCGCGGTGACCGTCGCGGTCTTGGCCTTGCCGTCGTCCAGCCCGGTCACATCGAACACCTCCGAGCCATCCAGGCCCAGACTCTGTGCGTTCTGGCCGTCACGGAACTGCAGCGGCAGCACGCCCATGCCGACCAGGTTGGAGCGGTGGATGCGCTCGAAGCTCTCGGCGATCACCGCCTTGACACCCAGCAGGTTGGTGCCCTTGGCCGCCCAGTCGCGCGAGGAGCCGGTGCCGTATTCCTTGCCGGCCAGCACCACCAGCGGCACGCCATCGGCTTTGTACTTCATCGCCGCATCGTAGATCGCCAGTTTCTCGCCGCTCTGGCTGCCCGGGGCGTAATACAGGGTGTTGCCGCCTTCCTCGCCGCCAAACATCAGGTTCTTGATGCGGATGTTGGCGAAGGTGCCGCGGACCATCACATCGTCGTTGCCGCGGCGGCTGCCGTAGCTGTTGAAGTCCACCGGCTGCACGCCGCGCGACTGCAGGAAGCGGCCGGCTGGCGAGTCCTTCTTGATGTTGCCGGCCGGGGAGATGTGGTCGGTGGTGATCGAATCGCCGAACAGGCCCAGCACGCGCGCGCCGTGGATGTCGGCGATGTTGCCGACCTGCATGGTCATGCCATCGAAGTAGGGCGGGTTCTTGATATAGGTGGAGTCCGAATTCCACTGATAGGCCTGGCCTTCCGGCGAGGCGATCTGCGCCCAGCGGCTGTCGCCCTTGAACACGTCGGCGTAGTTCTGCTTGAACATCTCCGGGCCGACGGTGGCGGCGATGGTGTCGCCGATTTCCTTGTTGCTGGGCCAGATGTCGCGCAGGTACACGTCCTTGCCGTCGCTGCCCTTGCCCAGTGGCTGGGTGGTCAGGTCGATGTTGACCGTGCCGGCGATGGCATAGGCGACCACCAGCGGCGGCGAGGCCAGATAGTTGGCCTTCACTTCCGGATGCACGCGGCCTTCAAAGTTGCGGTTGCCCGACAGCACCGAGGCCACCACCAGCTCGTTCTGGCCGATGCCCACGGATACCGCTTCGGGCAGTGGGCCGGAGTTGCCGATGCAGGTGGTGCAGCCATAGCCGACCACGTAGAAGCCGAGTTTCTCCAGATCGGCCAGAACGCCCGCCTTTTCAAGATAGTCGGTGACCACCCGTGAGCCGGGTCCGAGCGAGGTCTTCACCCATGGCTTGGCCTTCAGGCCCAGGCGCGCGGCATTGCGGGCCAGCAGCCCGGCACCGAGCATCACCGCCGGATTGGAGGTGTTGGTGCACGAGGTGATCGCGGCGATCACCACCGAGCCGTCGCACAGCTCGGCGTCCTCATCGTTGATGCGGATCTTCGAGATGGGTTTGGCAGCCAGGTGGGTGGCCTGCGGCTGGGCGCCGCCTTCCTCCTTGAAGTCTTCCACCGCGCAACCGACCCTGGGTTTGCGGTGGGCGATCAGGCCCTTGAGCGCTTCGGCGAAATTGCTGTGCACGTCCTCCAGCAGTACGCGATCCTGCGGACGCTTGGGCCCGGCCAGCGATGGCTTCACCTCGGCCATGTCCAGTTCCAAGGTGGCGCTGTACTGCGCAGGCGCGCTGCCGGCGTCATGCCACAGCCCCTGCGCTTTGGCGTAGGTCTCCACCAGGGCGATCTGTGCCTCGCTGCGGCCGGACAGGCGCAGGTAATTCAACGATTCGGCATCGATCGGGAAAATGCCGCAGGTGGCGCCGTACTCCGGCGCCATGTTGGCGATGGTGGCGCGATCGGCCAGCGGCAGGTGCTGCAGGCCGTCGCCGTAGAACTCGACGAACTTGCCGACCACGCCAAACTTGCGCAGCATCTGGGTAACGGTCAGCACCAGGTCGGTGGCGGTGGCGCCTTCGGGCAGTTTGCCGGTCAGTTTGAAGCCCACCACCTGCGGGATCAGCATCGACGAGGGCTGGCCGAGCATCGCCGCCTCGGCTTCGATGCCGCCCACGCCCCAGCCCAGCACGCCGATGCCGTTGATCATGGTGGTGTGCGAATCGGTGCCGAACACGGTGTCCGGGAATGCCCAGCGGGTGCCGTCGATCTCGCGCTCCATCACCACGCGGGCCAGGTTCTCCAGATTCACCTGGTGGACGATGCCGGTGTTGGGGGGCACCACCTTGAAGTTCTCGAAGGCCTTCTGACCCCAGCGCAGGAAGCTGTAGCGCTCGCGGTTGCGCTCGAATTCGATCTTGCCGTTGAGGTCCAGCGCATCCGGACGGCCGAACACGTCCACCTGCACCGAATGGTCGATGACCAGCTCGGAGGGGATCAGCGGGTTGATCTGCTCGGCGTTGCCGCCCAGCCGGGTCACCGCATCGCGCATGGCGGCAAGGTCGACCACGCATGGCACGCCGGTGAAGTCCTGCAGCACCACACGCGCTGGCATGAAGGCGATTTCGGTGTCCGGTTCCGCCGTCGGCTTCCATGTCGCCACCGCTTCGATGTGCTCCGGCCCTACGGTCTGGCCGCCGTCCTCGTGCCTGAGCAGGTTCTCCAGCAGGATCTTCATCGAATAGGGCAGGTGGGAGATGTCGAACTTCCGGCCGAGCGTGGGCAGGCTGCAGTAGGTGTAACGCTGACCGCCAACCTCCAGCTCGCTGCGGGTGGAGAATGAGTCGTTCATAGGGCTTGCTCCTTGTTGCATGCAGATGGCTTGCCGCGGCAGGGCCGCGCGGGCGTTCCGGGCCGGCGCCCGGTGATGTGAATGCGTACCCGAGTATGGCCGAAGCCGGATTGGGTGGGCGCTGCCAGCCGCCGCAGTCTAGGCAGGGCCATGTTGCGGCCATGTAACGGCGCCCAGCGCGACATCCGGCCGCAACGGACCGGGACGGTAGCGGGTCGATTGGGGTATGCCGGTCAAGGTATGTATAATTCATGCATACTTTGCTGGAGGTCCCATGGAAGCCACCGTAGCTGAACGCGGGCAGATCACCCTGCCCAAGGCGGTACGCGATGCACTGGGCCTGACCAAGGGCACCCAGTTGAAGGTCGAGCTGGACGGCAGCCGCATCATCCTGCGCAAAAGCGTGGACGACGCCATTTCCCGCGCGCGTGGCAAGTTCGCGCTGGACGGATTTGAATCGGCCGAGCAGGCGGTGCGCACCGTCCGCGACGAGACGGACGGCGCATGATCGCCGTCGACTCCCCGGTCCTGATCGAACTGCTCAGCGACGGCCCGCGTGCCGACGCGGTGGAGGCCTGCCTGCGGCAGGCGCTGGTCGGTGGCCGGGTGGTCATCTGCGGGACAACCCTCGCCGAGATCTGCGCCTCGTTGCGTGGCGGTGCCGAGGTGCAGGAAGCGCTGGAGGAAATGGGCGTCCATTTCAACGCGCTGGAAGCCAAATCCGCGCTGCGCGCCGGCGAGATGCACCGCCGCCACCGGCAGCGCAGCGGCGATACCCGCCGCATCGACGATTTCATGGTCGGTGCCCATGCCCTGTTGCAGTGCGACGGGCTGATCACCTGGAACGACACGTTTTACCGCGATTACTTCAAGGGCTTGAAGCTGATCGTGCCGCAAGCCTGATCCCATCCATTCTCAAACCGTACCCCCGGGAGTTGTCATGTTGGAAGCCTACCGCCACCACGTAGCCGAGCGCGCCGCGCTTGGCATCCCGCCGCTGCCGCTGACCGCACAGCAGACGGCCGACGTCATCGAGCTGCTGAAGAACCCGCCCGCCGGCGAGGCCGAGTTCCTGCTGGACCTGATCACCCACCGCGTGCCGGCCGGCGTCGATGATGCCGCCAAGGTCAAGGCCTCGTACCTGGCCGCCGTTGCCTTCGGCACCGAGACCAATGCGCTGATCAGCCGTGCGCGCGCCACCGAACTGCTGGGCACCATGCTTGGCGGTTACAACGTCGCGCCGCTGATCCAGCTGCTGGACGATGCCGAAGTCGGCGCCATTGCCGCCAATGCGCTCAAGCACACCCTGCTGGTGTTCGATGCGTTCCATGACGTGCAGGAAAAGGCAAAGACCGGCAACGCCAACGCCCAGTCCGTGCTGCAGAGCTGGGCCGATGCCGAGTGGTTCACTTCCAAGCCGGAAGTGCCGCAGAGCCTGACCATCACCGTGTTCAAGGTGCCGGGCGAAACCAACACCGACGACCTGTCGCCGGCACCGGACGCCACCACCCGCCCGGACATTCCGCTGCACGCGCTGGCGATGCTGAAGAACAAGCGTCCCGACGCGCCGTTCGTGCCCGAGGAAGACGGCAAGCGCGGCCCGATCCAGGAAATCCTGTCGCTGAAGGAAAAGGGCAACCTGGTCGCCTACGTCGGCGACGTGGTCGGCACCGGTTCCAGCCGCAAGTCCGCCACCAACTCGGTGCTGTGGTTCACCGGTGAAGACATCCCCTTCATCCCGAACAAGCGCTTCGGCGGCGTGTGCCTGGGTTCGAAGATCGCCCCGATCTTCTACAACACCATGGAAGACGCCGGCGCGCTGCCGATCGAGCTGGACGTGTCGCAGATGAACCACGGTGATGTGGTCGAGCTGCGTCCGTACGACGGCAAGGCGCTGAAGAACGGCGAAGTCATCGCCGAGTTCCAGGTCAAGAGCGACGTGCTGTTTGACGAAGTGCGCGCCGGTGGCCGTATTCCGCTGATCATCGGCCGCGGCCTGACCGCCAAGGCGCGTGAAGCGCTGGGCCTGCCGGTCACCGACCTGTTCCGCCAGCCGACCGCACCGGTCGATACCGGCAAGGGCTTCAGCCTGGCGCAGAAGATGGTCGGCCGCGCCTGCGGTCTACCGGAAGGCCAGGGCGTGCGTCCGGGTGCCTACTGCGAACCGAAGATGACCACCGTCGGCTCGCAGGACACCACCGGCCCGATGACCCGTGACGAACTGAAGGACCTGGCCTGCCTGGGCTTCTCGGCCGATCTGGTGATGCAGTCGTTCTGCCACACCGCCGCCTATCCGAAGCCGGTGGACGTGAAGACCCACCACACCCTGCCGGAGTTCATCTCCACCCGTGGCGGCGTCTCGCTGCGTCCGGGCGACGGCATCATCCACTCGTGGTTGAACCGCATGCTGCTGCCCGACACCGTCGGCACCGGTGGCGACTCGCACACCCGTTTCCCGATCGGCATCTCGTTCCCGGCCGGTTCCGGCCTGGTCGCGTTCGCCGCCGCCACCGGTGTGATGCCGCTGGATATGCCCGAGTCGGTGCTGGTCCGCTTCAAGGGCAAGATGCAGCCGGGCGTGACCCTGCGTGATCTGGTCCACGCCATCCCGCTGTACGCGATCAAGCAGGGCCTGCTGACCGTTGCCAAGCAGGGCAAGAAGAACATCTTCTCCGGCCGCATCCTGGAAATCGAAGGCCTGTCGGACCTGAAGATCGAGCAGGCGTTCGAGCTGGCTGACGCCTCGGCCGAGCGTTCGGCCGCCGGTTGCGCGGTCAAGCTGGACAAGGCTCCGATCATCGAATACCTGACCAGCAACATCACCCTGCTGAAGTGGATGATTGCCGAAGGCTATGCCGATGCCCGCACCCTGGCGCGCCGCATCGAGAAGATGGAAGCCTGGCTGGCCGACCCGCAGCTGCTGGAAGCCGATGCCGATGCCGAGTACGCCGCGGTCATCGAGATCGACCTGGCCGAAATCGTCGAGCCGATCGTCTGCTGCCCGAACGATCCGGACGATGCCAAGACCCTGTCGGACGTGGCCGGCGCGCAGATCGACGAAGTGTTCATCGGTTCGTGCATGACCAACATCGGCCACTTCCGTGCCGCGGCCAAGCTGCTGGAAGGCAAGCGCGACATCCCGACCCGTCTGTGGATCGCTCCGCCGACCAAGATGGATGCCGCCGAACTGACCAAGGAAGGCCACTACGGCACCTTCGGCGCCGCCGGTGCCCGCATGGAAATGCCGGGCTGCTCGCTGTGCATGGGCAACCAGGCGCAGATCCGTGAAGGCTCCACGGCGATGTCGACCTCGACCCGCAACTTCCCGAACCGCCTGGGTCGCAACACCAACGTGTACCTGGGTTCGGCCGAGCTGGCCGCGATCTGCTCGCGTCTGGGTCGCATCCCGACCCGTGAGGAGTACATGGAAGCGGCCGGTGTGCTGGCCGGTGCCGGCGATTCGATCTACCGCTACATGAACTTCGACCAGATCCAGGAATACCAGGATGTGGCCGACACCGTCACCTCCTGACACTGACGGTTGAGCAACAGAAGAAAGCCCGGCGATCGCCGGGCTTCCTTTGTTGTGGCTGCGCCGAAAGAGGCGGTATCAGGCCGCTGGCAGGGCGCCTCGGTGGTGTTCCAGCCACGACTCCAGTGCCGGTGCCGGCAGGGCGGGTGAGAACAGGAAGCCCTGCAGCAGGTCGCAACCGTGCGCGGCCAGGAACTGGCGCTGGCACTCGGTTTCTACCCCTTCGGCGACCACCAGTTTGTTCAGGTTCTCGCCGATGCGCAGGATCGACACGATCAGCGAGCGGGCGGTTTCACTGTGTTCGATGTCCTGCACGAAGCTGCGATCGAGCTTGAGCTCGCTGATTGGCAGGCGGTGCAGGTGGCTGAGGCTGGAATAGCCGGTACCGAAATCGTCCAGCGACAGGCAGAAACCCAATGCGTGCAGCGCATCCAGGTTGCGCAGGACGCGCGCATGCGCCGAGAGCATCACGCTTTCGGTCATTTCCAGCACCAGGTCGCCCGCCCCCAGGTGGTATTCCTGCAGCAGCCCGCGCAGCTGGTCCGGCAGCGTGGCGTTGTCGAAATTGCTCGCCGACAGGTTCACCGAGATCCGTGGAACCGGTACGCCACGTTGCCGCCAGTGGCCCAGGTCATCGCAGGCCTGTCGCAGCACCCACAGGCTGAGCTCGTCCATCAGCCCGCATTCCTCGGCCATCGGAATGAACCGGGCCGGCGAGACACTGCCCATATGCGGATGTTCCCAGCGCAGCAGGGCTTCCACGCCGGAGAGCTGCTGGGTACGGCTGCACAGTTGCGGCTGGTAATGCAGCGTGAGCTGGTCACCGCGCAGGGCCTCGCGCAGGGCGGCCTCCATCACCACCCGTTCCTGTGCGACGCGGTTCATGTCCAGGCTGAAGAAACGGAAGCCCGAGCCGCCCTCGTCCTTGGCGCGATACATCGCCAGATCGGCGTGGCGGAGCAGGGTGTCGATGTCGCGACCATCCACCGGATACATCGCTACGCCGATGCTGGCACTGGCGTTGACGGTGATCTGGCCCACGTTCAGTGGCGCGGCGATGGCGCCGAGCAGGCGCTCGCAGATGGCCGCGGTCTGCACCGCACTGCAGCCGGGTACCAGGAGCAGAAATTCATCACCGACCTGCCGGCCGAACAGGGCGGAGGTGCCGACGACGCCGGCCATGCGCTGGGCCACGTCCCGCAGCAGACCATCGCCGGCGGAATGGCCCTGGCTTTCGTTGATGCGCTTGAACCGGTCCAGACCGATGAACAGCGCTGCGACCTGTTGCCCGTTCTGTTCGCAACTGGCGAGCAATTGCTCGGCGCGGGCGGTGAACATCATCCGGTTGGGCAGGCCGGTCAGCGCATCGTAGAACGCCAGCTGGTGTACCCGCGCGCGGGTGTGTTCGCGTTCGAGCGCGAGCGCGCACAGATGCAGGCTCAGTTCGACCAGCGCGCGGTGCCAGGGAGCAGGCTCGCGCGCTTCAAGGTAGTGGAAAGCCAGCGTGCCCAGCACCTGCCCGCTGCTGGAACGGATCGGGTTGGCCCAACAGGCGCGCAAACCGGAGGACAGCAGTTCGCCGGCATGCGCGGCGCACAGGGGATCGGTGGCGATATCGGCGACGATGAGCGGACGGTTGCGCCACGCTGCGACACCGCAGATGCCGCCGCCGACGCCGACCGGTTGCCCATTGAGATAGTCGACCAGCGCCGTGGGGAGGCTGGGTGCGGCGATGATCCGCAACATGTGGTTTGCATCGATCTGGCTGACCGAGGCACGCAGATCGGGTGCCACACGTTCTATCTCGCGGCAGATCAGGCTCATCGTCTCGGCCAGCGAGACTTCGCGCACCAGCGCATCGAGCACTTTGTTCTGCAGCACTTCGTGGGTCTTGGCCGCGGTGATGTCGGTCAGGACATTGATGAAGCAATCGACCGTTCCATCGGCAGCCGGTACCGGTGTGGCGACCACCGACACCCACAGCGGGCTGCCATCACGGCGATAGCCCAGCACATCGGCACGATGCGGCTTTCCGGCAAGGTGATGTGCCCCCAGCTGGCGGATCGTCTCCGCATCGGTGTGTGTGCCCAACAGCAGATGCTGCGGTTGGCGGCCGCAAGCCTCTTCGCGGGTATAGCCGAACATGCGGAAGAAACCGTCGTTGCTGTACTGGATGACGGCATTGCGGTCACACAGCAGGATCGCATTGGCGCTGTGGTCCAGCGCCAGTGCCAGCTGGCGTGCATCCACGGTGGGCGTGGATGGAGCGTTTGAAGCAGGCGTCACTTCCCGCATTGCTGCCATGCGTTCTTCCGTAGGTTGAGTGGAGCTGCTGCGTTGCCGGCCATGGCGTAGGGTGGGGACTGTCAGGACTGGGAAAGCGTGACCAGCCGGCTGGCGATCTGCTCCAGCGGCAGCATCTCCTCCGCTGCGCCCAGACGTACCGCGCTGCCGGGCATCCCCCAGACAACGCTGGTGGCCTCATCCTGCACAAGTGTGGGTGCGCCGGCCTGTTTCAGCTCCAGCAGCCCCCGCGCGCCATCGTCGCCCATCCCCGTAAGAATCGCGCCGATGGCATTGGCACCTGCGGCCAGCGCGACGGAGCGGAACAGGACATCGACTGCCGGTTTATGCCGGTTGACCGGAGCGGAATCATCGATCCGGCAGCGCCAGCGCGCACCGTCGCGGATGATGCGCAGATGCCGTCCGCCCGGTGGAAGATAGGCGTGGCCCGGCAGGATGGCTTCGCCGTCGGTCGCTTCGCGCACCGACATGGCCGAATGCCGGTCCAGGCGTTCGGCGAAGGCCCTGCTGAAACTGGCGGGAATATGCTGTGTTATCACTATCGCCGGTGCGTCGGCAGGCATGCCTTCAAGCACCACCCGCAGCGCTTCGGTTCCACCGGCCGAGGCGCCGATTGCGATCAGCCGGTCGGTGGTGCGAAAACGGGTGGGCGCCGGGACAGTGCTTTGTGCGGACAGGCGACGGTTTCCGGGGTGCGCACCGATTGCCCGCACGCGCGAACGCGCCGCCGCTCTTACCTTTTCGCACAGCTCGTCCGCGTAGCTTTCCAGTCCGCGCGCGACGTCGAGTTTGGGCTTGGCGATGAAATCCACGGCACCCAGCGCCAGCGCCTGCAGGGTGGTGTCGGCACCACGCTCGGTCAGCGAGGAAACCATCACCACCGGCAGCGGATGCAGCCGCATCAGGTTTTCCAGAAATGCCAGTCCATCCATGCGCGGCATTTCCACATCCAGGGTCAACACGTCCGGATTCAGGCGCTTGATCTTCTCGCGGGCGAGCAGCGGGTCGGCGGCGGTGCCGACCACTTCAATGCCAGGATCGCGTGCGAGGATTTCCGACAGGAGCTGGCGCACCAGCGCCGAGTCGTCGACGATCAACACGCGGCAGGGAGGCTGCAGCGTCATTCGAACAACTCCACGCCACCACTGACCGGCGTGCGCGAGAGCTGCGCGCGGACGGCCGATTCGGTTGCGGCAACGGCGGCGGCATCATCATGGGCATGTGGCAGACGTTGCACCACCACCCGGCCGGTGATGGGAAAGAACCAGATCTTGCGCGGATGGATGCCGCACAGATCCTCGGCGATGACCGGAATCTTCTCGGCCAGCAGGTACTGGCGGACGAACTCGGCATTGCGGGTGCCCACCGGGTTGCTGGTGAATCCCTTGAGCACGTTGGCGCCGCCGAAGACCTTGGCTTCCAGCCGCTTGCGGTTGGCGCCGCGCTTGAGCAGATCGTTGATCAGCAGTTCCATCGCATAGCTGCCGTAGCGCGCAGGAGCTCCGTCGCTTACGGTGCCGTCGGGCAGCAGGAAGTGGTTCATGCCGCCAATACCGAGAATGGGATCGCGGATGCAGGCGGCCACGCACGAACCCAGCGTCGTCGTCAGTGCGGTGTCGTCATCGACCACCAGGTATTGGGTAGGCAGCAGTTTGGCGGCAATCGTCTGGAAACGACTGTCGCGGTAGCGCATCACGCCGTCGTCGTGGCGGGTGCTGGACTTCATGCACGGGTTCCTTTCGCGCGCCGGTACAGGGTGCGACCGCACGGCTGGATCAGATCCGCGGCGTGCAGGTAGTTCTCCGAGTGGCCGGTGTACAGCAATCCATCTTCGGCAAGATGCGGCACCAGTCGCGACAGGATCGCCCGCTGCGTCGGCTTGTCGAAATAGATCATCACGTTGCGACAGAACAGCGCCTCGAACGGTCCGCCCACGTCATAGCGCGGGGTCAGCAGATTCAGGGGGCGGAAATCGATCAGTGCGCGCAGCGCCGGCACCACCCGGCATTTGCCTTCATGGGGACCGGTGCCCCGCTGGAAGTAGCGCTTCTTCACTGCAGGCTCCAGCGCGGCGATACGCTCGATCGGATACACGCCCTGCGCGGCGGTCGCCAGCACCTGCGTGTCCACATCCGTTGCGAGGATGCGCACCGGCGGCGTCAGGCTGCCGAACGCCTCGCAGGCGGTGATGGCGATCGAATAGGGTTCCTCACCGGTGGACGCCGCACAGGACCAGATATTCAAGGGTGCGTGAGCGGCGCGTTCGCGCAGCTCGTCGTGCAAACGCTCGAAGTGATGCGGTTCGCGGAAGAACGAGGTGAGGTTGGTGGTCAGTGCGTTGGTGAACGCCTGCCACTCGTCGCCACCGTCCTGTTCGAGCTTGTCCAGATAGTCCTTGAAGTCCCGCAGGCCCAATACGCGCAGACGGCGGGACAGGCGGCCGTACACCATGTCGCGCTTTGCCGGTGCCAGCGCGATGCCGGCCCGCTGGTGGATCAGTTCGCACACGCGACGGAAATCCCGGTCGTCGAACTCGAAATCCCGGCCGGCGCTGGGGGAGTGAAGTGTCGTCATGATCCGGCGTCAGCTGGCCAGTGCGAGGGTGTGGGTGGCGTTCATCCGCGCGGATGGGCCGGCCTCTGCCGTCAAGCGGAATGCGGACACCGCCTCGTCCAGCAGCAGCGCCTGTTCCTCCATCGAGCGCGCGGCGGCGGTGGCTTCCTCCACCAGGGCGGCGTTCTGCTGGGTGGTTTCATCCATCTGCACCACGGTCTGGTTGACCTGCTCGATACCGGCGGACTGTTCCTGCGAGGCGGCGGAGATCTCGGCCATGATGTCGGTCACGCGCTGCACGCTGCTGACAATCTCGCCCATGGTGGCGCCGGCCTGGTGCACCAGCGTCGAGCCTTCGGACACCTTCTCGACGGAATCATCGATCAGCCCCTTGATCTCCTTGGCGGCACCGGCCGAGCGTTGTGCCAGGGTGCGCACTTCACTGGCGACCACGGCGAAACCGCGGCCCTGCTCGCCGGCCCGCGCCGCCTCCACCGCGGCGTTGAGCGCCAGGATGTTGGTCTGGAAGGCGATGCCGTCGATCACCGAGATGATGTCGGCGATGCGCCTGGAGGAGGTCTCGATCCCGCTCATCGTGGTCACCACCTGATGAACCACCTGGCCCCCCTGCGAGGCGACCGACGCGGCGCCGATGGCGAGCTGGTTGGCCTGGCGGGCGTGCTCGGCGTTCTGGCGCACCGTGGAGGTCAGTTCCTCCATCGAAGCGGCGGTTTCTTCCAGATTGGCGGCCTGCTGCTCGGTGCGCTGCGACAGGTCCTGGTTGCCGGTGGCGATCTCCGAGGCGGCCAGGTTGATGCTGGACGCGGCGTTCTGGATGCGGCCGACAATGCCTGCGAGCTGGTCGACGGTGGCATTGGCATCGTCACGTATCCGGGCGAACACGCCATTGAACTTGCCGTCCATGCGTACGGTCAGGTCGCCCTGGGCGATGGCGCGCAGCAGATCCGATATCCGGGTCAGATTGTGGTCGCTGACCTGCATCATGGCGTTGAGGCTTTCCACCATTTCGCGGAAGTCATGTTCGAAGCGGCTTTCGTCGCCACGCTGGCTGAAGTCGCCGGCGGCGGCCGCGCTACCCAGGCGCTTGATCTCGCCATTGATGGCGGCCAGGTTCTGCTTGATCGTCGCCATGGTTTCGGTGATGACACGCTTCTGGCCCGGCAGCAGCGGCATGTCCGGACTCAGGTCGCCAATGGCGTAGCGCTGGGCGATGGCGATGACCTGCATGTTCACGTCGATATGGCTTGCGACCAGCGTGTTGGTCTCGGCGACCATCACCCCGTAGCTGCCCGGGAAGGCACTGGCGTCGATGCGGTGGCCGATGGCGCCGGCATCGTGCTGGCGGGCCATTTCATTCTGGGCATCGATCACCGCGCGCAACTGGTCCTGCATGCGCCGCATGCTGTCTAGCAGCTGGCCAGTCTCATCGCGGGTGGCTGCGGCAATGGTGTTGTCCATGCGGCCCTGGGCGATGGCGTTGGCAACAGCGGTGGCGTTGCGCAGGGGCAGCACGATACGGTTGCCGATGATCCAGCTCAGCGCCACGACCAGCAGCACCAGAAAACCACCCGCCACGGTCATGATCGCGGTGAACCTCAGTGCCTGCGACTGCACATCGTCCATGTACACACCGCTGGAAACGATCCAGTTCCACGGCTTGTACATGCCGGCGTAGGCGAGTTTTTCCACCGGCTCTTCGTGACCGGGTTTGGCCCATGTGTAGCCGACATAGCCACCGCCGCGTTTGGCCGCCTCCACCTGTTCGAAGTAGACGGCCACCCCGTCCTCGCTGCGGAAGTCCTTCATCGGCTTGCCGAGCAGATCCTTGCGGAAAGGATGCATCAGGACCGTGTAATCGGTGGAATAGATGTTGAAGTAGTTGACGTCGCCATCCGAGCGCATGGCCTGCACTGCGGCGATGGCCTGCTCCTGCGCGTCGGCCAGTGGCACGCTGCCGTTCTCGGCGAGCTGGGCATAGTGGTCCAGCACGCCGTAGCTCAGCTCCACCTGCGTGCGCAGCGTGTCCTTGCGTGTTTCATACAGGTCCACGTACTGCATGCGTGCGGCGATCACCGACAGGGCAATGACGCCCAGTACGATCAGTACGGTGAGCAGGTTCAGCTTGCCGCGTACGGAGATGTTGCTGATGTAACTCGACCAGAGACGATAGATATTCATTGACAGGAGGTTGTGGGCAGCAGGGCGTAAGCGGGATACCTGTGTATCGGCGCTGTCAAGGAAAAGTTGAGCGTCATCAAAGCAAAACCCCGGCGTTTGCCGGGGTTTTGGGTGGATCAGAACTCCTGCCAGTCCGAGTCGGCCAGTTCGGCCACTGCGGTTCTGGGGCTGGCGCTGCGGCGCCGTGGCGTGGGTTCCGGGGCAGGGGCCGGCTTGCGCGGCACAGGTTGGGCAGCGGCGATGGTGGACGGCGCGCGGGTCTCCAGCTGGCTTTCCTCCAGCTGGAACACCGACACCACGTCGGCCAGGTGGCCGGCCTGTTCTTCCATCGAGCGTGCCGCAGCGGTGGCTTCTTCCACCAGCGCAGCGTTCTGCTGGGTGGTTTCATCCATCTGCACGACGGTCTGGTTGACCTGCTCGATGCCGGCCGACTGCTCCTGCGAAGCGGCGGAGATCTCGGCCATGATATCGGTCACGCGCTGTACCGAGGCCACGATCTCGCCCATGGTGGAGCCGGCCTTGCGCACCAGAGCCGAACCATCGGAAACCTTGCTTACCGATTCGTCGATCAGCGTCTTGATTTCCTTGGCCGCAGCGGCCGAACGCTGTGCCAGCGTACGCACTTCCGACGCCACGACCGCAAAGCCGCGACCCTGCTCACCGGCACGTGCAGCTTCCACCGCCGCGTTCAGGGCCAGGATATTGGTCTGGAACGCGATGCCGTCGATGACCGAGAGGATCTCGGCGATCTTCTTCGAGGACTGCTCGATCTGGCTCATGGTGGTCACCACCTGGCCGACCACCTCACCGCCTTGCGAGGCGACCGATGCCGCACCGATGGCCAACTGGTTGGCCTGACGGGCCGACTCGGCGTTCTGGCGTACCGTGGAGGTCAGTTCCTCCATCGAGGCGGCGGTTTCTTCCAGATTGGCGGCCTGCTGCTCGGTACGCTGGGACAGGTCGTTGTTGCCGCTGGCAATCTCGGTGGCCGCCGAGTTGATCGAGGCCGACGACTGCTTGATGCGGCTGACGATACCTGACAGCTGCTCGGTGGTGGCATTGGCGTCGTCACGCATGGTGGCGAACACACCCTGGAAATCGCCATGCATGCGAACAGTCAGATCGCCTTGCGACAGGCCCGACAACAAGCTGGAAATCTGCTCCAGGCTGCTGGCGTTGGCATCGAGCAGGCTGTTCAACTGGCTGGCCAGCTGCAGGAAGAAGCCGTCCTTGTCGGTGGTGCCGATACGGCCACTCAGGTCGCCGGCGGCCGCCGCTTCGATCACGCTGGCCACTTCCTTTTCCACCATGGCTTCGGTGGTGCGGTCACGCCACTCCACGACATGACCCACGGCGACGCCATCATTGTCGCGGATGACCGAGACGGTCTGGGCGAAATGGGCATTGCCGAAAGTGAGGTCGCGTTTGATGACACCGGTCTTGTCGAGTGTGCCCAGGACATTGCTGCTGATTTCACCGCCGGGTTCCAGCTCGGTGACGAGCTTGCCCATCAGCGGCGTGGCGGTGTTGTAGTGCGGCAACGCATGGGAAAGGTCTTCCACATAGCGGTCCATGGTTTCCTGCACCGCACGGTTGGCATAGACGATTTCCAGCTTCGGGTTGGTCAGATAGACGCCGGTCGAGGAATAGTCCAGCGCGGTGCGGATGCGCAGGTTCTCATTGGCGATGATCTGATCACGTTCGATCCGTTCGCGCAGGTCGCGTTGCATGCGCTGCATGGCACGCAGCAGGTCGCCGACTTCGTCTGCGCGCCGGGTATCGATAATGCCGTCGAGTTTGCCGTTGGCGATTTCATCGGCGGCGTTCACCGCACTGCGCATCGAGCCGACCAGCGAGCGGGCGAACAGCCACGCCAGCAGCAGGCCGGCACCGATGCCGATCACGACGGTGGCCATGGTCATCGCCGTCGAGGACGTATAGGTGGCGGCGGCTTGCTCACTGGCTGCCTGGGCACTGGCATTCGAGTCGTTTGACAGTGCTCCCAGCGAGGCGGTGGTTTTACGGTGCAGGAGACGCGTATCGCTGACGAAGGTGTCGACGGCATCGTCCGGCAGATCCAGATCCAGCAATTCGGTCACCGAGTCGTAGGACGCTTTGGTGGCGTTCCAGTCGGTGACAAAGGTGTCGAACAGCTTGCGCCGTTCCGGCGTGTCGATCTGTTTGGAATAGCTGGCGATGGTTTCGTCGATCTGTCCGCGCAGCTCGGTGGCGCGGGTTTTTGCATCGGCTTTCACATCGTCACTGGCGCGGACTAGGCCCTGATAGAAAGCGTTGCGGTACTCGCCGACCTTGCTGGACAACTCACCGATGGTGCGCAGGCCAGTCATGCGCCTTTCAACCAGATCGGTGGTGACGTTGTCCAGTGAATTAAGGCCGCGATAGGCGACGATGCCCTGGACCAGCATCAAGAGCAGGACGATGCCGAAGGTGAGCATCAGCTTCGGCATCAATTTGAGGGATTGGATCCACTGCATGAGTGTGAGATCTCCGGTGACAAACGCTGCCGAGGTGGCAGAAAGGCGATGCCGCCAGCCATCGGCATGATGGCTGGCGGGATATGCGGTTTACTTGATGTTTGCCAGCTTCAAGCCCGATGGTGCGGTGACCTCGATCTCGGCGCGTGAGGCGTCGCGCTGGATCTTGCCGATCACGCAGACGGTCTTGCCTTCCAGCGATTCCAGCGGGAAACCAAATTTCCCGCGGTTGGCACCGGCGATGCGGGCGGAGAAGGTGTGGCGCGGGAACGCGCCGCCCATGTGCAGGAACGTCGGCTGGCCTTCGGAACCTTCCGCGTAGCGGGCTTTTTCCACTTTTCCGCAGACCATGCCGTCCTTGCCGGCAAAGCGCGCGGCGTTTTCCGGCGGAATCATCTCCGCGGTGTCGGCGGCGGCATTGAACGAGGCGGTGGCCAGAACAGCAGCCGTGAGCAGCGGGGTCAGATGCTTGTACATCGGTATCTCCGGGATGGCGTGTTGGGGTTCCGCGGGGAGGCGGACATGATGTCGCTATCGGCCGCGAGAGCCGGTGCTTGAGGGATGTGCTTGGAAATGCGATGCAATTCGCAGTTTCAGGCGGACGCTTCTTCCAGGGCGGTGGTCTGGCCGAGGTCGGTGATGTCCAGCAGGGTCTCGATATCCAGCAGGATCAGCATCTTGTCGTCGTGCGTACCGATGCCGGAAATGACCCGTGTGTCGACGGCAGCGCCGAACTCGGGGGTCGGGCGGATCTGGTCGCCGGTCAGCGGAATCACGTCCGAGACGCTGTCCACCACGATGCCGACCACCCGGTCTTCGACGTTGAGCACTATCATCACGGTGAAGGCGTCGTAGCGGGCCTCGTCCAGGCGCAGTTTCAGGCGCAGGTCGATCACCGGGACGATGGTGCCGCGCAGATTGATCACGCCTTTGATGTAGTGGGGGGCATCGGGCACGCGCGTGACCGAATCGTAGCCGCGGATTTCCTGCACTTTCAGGATATCCACGCCGTAGTGCTCGTTGCCGAGAGTGAAGCTGAGGTATTCACCGCCAGTGCTGGCGGCGAGCGTGCGGGTGTCGTTCATGGCGGTTCCTGGTCTTGGCGTCGAGCCGGTGCGGAGCTGGGTACAGCTCCGGTATCGGCGTTTGCCGCCAGGACTTTAGGTCCCGCGCCTCAGAAGTCGCCGTTCAGGCGGGCCTTGCGCTCGCGGTCCACGCGGAAGATGTAGCGCTGGATCATCGCGTCGGCGCCGCGCGGCAGGTCATCAAAGCGCAGTCCGACGCGCAGCTGCTCGCTGCCGTTGGGCTGTTTCTGCAGCCGCTGGTTGCATACGATCAGTGTGACGGGAATGGGCGGCGTGTCGGGCAGCCGGAGTTCGCAGCCGCGATAGCGCTGCTGCAGTTGCAGTGGCACGGTGTCCGCGGGGAACAGCAGGGCGATGCCACCGGCGCTGATATCGACCACCCGCCAGGCGCGTGGTTCCTCATCGCCGGTGATGGGCAGGGTGCAGTGCGGGGAATCGCCAATTGGCGTTTCCAGCCGATAGAAGTCGCGGCGCTGCAGGTGGTGGATCTCGTCCGGTACCTCGACGCGGAACGCGGTCCGGCCGTGCTCCTCGATGCGTTCCAGCTGTGGCAGACGGAAGCGCACGGTGACCTTGTCCACCAGGGCGAAGCACAGCAGGTAGCCCGCATTGGCGGCATCGCGGTTGACTGCCGCCAGCGGGCTGCCGTCGAGCAGCAGGGTGTCGCCGTCCAGCTCCAGCACGGCTGTCGGGAATCCGTTCTCGCGCCCCTCCGGGTGGGCCGTCACCGTGGCGCGCTGGTCGATCAGGGCCTGCAGCAGGAGCTGGATCTGGCGCGGATTGCGGACAATGTATTTGTCGTCGGCATAGAGATTGCCGTCGAAGGAGGGAGTGCTGGCGGTGGTCTGTACAAGCTCGGACATGATCGGGAAGCAAGTAGGCCAAGGGCTGCAGGAGACGCTATCTATAGCGCCAAACTGTGATATCGGCCACTTTTCCCATTGCTTTAGCCCGGTCCGTAACGCGTCCCGGGCCGATCTGCGGCCGTGGAGGTGCCGGGGCACCTCCACGACGGTGCATCAGAACTCGCTCCAGTCCTGGCCGCTTGTGATCGCAGAACGAGGCGCTGATGGGGCTTTCGCGCGCAGCACCGGCCGTGCGCGTGCCGCATCGCTCGGTATTTTGCTCGCAACCTTGGCGACCTTTGCCACGGGAGCTGGCACGGTCGTTGACAGCTGGAACAGCGCAACGGCCTTGCTGAGTGCGTTGGCCTGATCTTCCATCGCGCGGGCGGCGGCGGTGGCTTCTTCCACCAGCGCGGCGTTCTGCTGGGTGGTCTCGTCCATCTGTACCACGGTCTGGTTGACCTGCTCGATGCCGGCCGACTGCTCCTGCGAGGCGGACGAGATCTCGGCCATGATGTCGGTCACACGCTGAACGCTGCCGACGATCTCGTCCATGGTGGCGCCGGCCTGGCGCACCAGTGCGGAGCCTTCGGACACCTTTTCCACGGAGTCGTCGATCAGGCTTTTGATCTCCTTGGCCGCTGCGGCCGAGCGCTGGGCCAAACCACGTACTTCTGAGGCCACCACGGCAAAGCCGCGACCCTGTTCGCCCGCGCGAGCGGCTTCGACCGCGGCGTTCAGTGCCAGGATATTGGTCTGGAAGGCGATGCCGTCGATCACCGAGATGATGTCGGCGATCCTCTTCGACGACTGTTCGATCGCCGTCATGGTGGTGACTACCTGGGTAACCACCTTGCCTCCTTGCGAGGCGACACCATGGGCGCCGATGGCCAACTGGTTGGCCTGACGTGCGTGTTCGGCATTCTGGCGGACGGTGGAGGTCAGCTCCTCCATCGAGGCGGCGGTTTCTTCCAGATTGGCGGCCTGCTGCTCGGTGCGCTGCGACAGATCCTGGTTGCCGCTAGCGATTTCATGGGCGGCAAGATTGATGCCCGATGCTGCGCCCTGGATATCGCCGATGATCGTGGTCAGCTGCGCGATGGTGGTGTTGGCATCGTCACGGATCTGCGCGAACACGCCATGGAAGTCGCCGTGCATGCGCTGGGTCAGATCGCCGCTGGACAACGCTGTCAGTACCCTCGAGACCTGGCCGATGCTGCCGTTGAAGGTTTCCAGCAAGCCATTGAGCTGATCTGAAAGCTGCAGCAGGAACCCTTCCTTGCCTTCCAGTCCGATGCGTTTTGACAGGTCGCCGCGCGCGGCGGCTTCCACGATGTGGCTGACTTCCCGTTCGACCCGAACCTCCTCGGTCCGGTCGGCCCACTCCACGACAAAGCCGAGCAGGGTGCCTTCGGCGTCGCGGACCGGGTTGATGATCTGTCGCAGCACGTGGTCGCCGAGCGAGATCTGTCCACGGTGGGTGCCACGCAGCTCACCCAGTACGTGCCGTTGATGTGCTGGCTTCTTGTGGAAGCTGTCGATATTGGCGCCGATGAGTGTTGTGGTGTTGAATGCAGGCAGGTCGCGGCGGATATCGTGTTCGGCCTTTTCCAGCATCTGGAACAGTGACCGGTTGGCATAGAGGATGTTGAGGTCCGCATCGGAGATCATGATGTTGGTGGTGACATCATCCAGTGCGGTACGGATGCGCAGGTTCTCGGTGGCCAACGCCTGGTCGCGCTCATTGCGCGAGCGCAGCTGCACAACCATGTGGCCGATGTCGGCATGGATCCGCCCAATCTCGTCACACGCTTCAGGCAGGGGACGCACTGAAAGATCGCCTTCGGCAACTGCGCGAACGGCCCTGGATGCGGCGGACAGCGGACCAAGTATCGAGCGGGCGATATACAGGCACGGCAGCAGGGCGGAAAGCATGACCAGCGTGCAGGCAATAATCAGCGCACGGGTGAAGCTCCAGGCGCGGGCTTCAATATCATCGGTGTATTCACCGCTGCCGATGATCCAGCCCCAGCGTTTGTGCAGGCCGACATAGGAGATTTTCTGCACGGCGGCATCGGTGCCGGGCTTGGGCCAGGTGTAATCGAGGAAGCCACCGCCGCTGACGCGGCCCAGACGGGCCATCTCAACGAAGATCTTTTTGCCATCGGCACTTGTCGAGTTGCTGAGGTCTGTGCCGTTCAGTGCCTTCTGGTGGGGGTGCATCAGCATGGTGGGATGCAGGTCATTGACCCAGACGTAATCGCTGCCGTTGGCGCTGCGCAGCGATTCAAGTGCGGACAGGGCCAGGTGCTGCGCTTGGTCTTCACTCAGCTCGCCTGCTTCGGCGCGGTCAGCGTAACGGTTTGCCAACGCCAGCGCCGCTTCCACCCGGGTATGCAGTGTGTTGCGCTCGTTCTGGATCAGCTCGGAGTGGTTGCGCTGTGCGGTGACAACGCACAGCGTGACGATGCCGACAGCCAGTACCGCGAGCATCAGCATGAACTTCTTTTTCAAAGGTAGATTGCGGAACGCACGGAGCAACAGACTTGACTTCATGGCGGATGCACTTGAGTCGAAAGAAGGGGCGGCGGGGAACGTTGGTTCCTCGCGGAACGCTCCCCAGCGCCCTGATATCGGCAGGGCGCCGGGTTTCTGCAGTGATATCCACCGTGCTGGCGTTCTGCGCGCGGTTCTCAGCCACTTTCTTACGCGAGGTTCCTGTCCTGGCTGATCCGGTTGGAGCAAGGCTGGCTGCTGCGGGGTCAGTTCCTTGTTGGTTTCCCGATATCGGTTGCAACGAGGACCATCACGCTCAGCAAAGACCCAAGCCCCCCGTCTGGCGGGGCTACGGTGTCGTTCAGAACTCCTGCCAGTTGCCGGCGTCGATCATTGCCTGCTCTGCGCGCACGGTTTTGCGAAGTGCTGGCTTGATCGGAGCTCTGGTTGTCGCGCGGGATGCTTTTGCCGTCAGCTTGCTACCTGCTGGTGCTATTCCATTCGTGGCATGACGGCTGTCGAGCCGGAACAGCGCGACCGTCTGGCTCAGGGCGCTGGCCTGTTCTTCCATCGCGCGGGCGGCGGCGGTGGCTTCTTCCACCAGCGCGGCGTTCTGCTGGGTGCTTTCATCCATCTGCATCACGGTCTGGCTGACCTGCTCGATGCCGGCCGACTGCTCCTGCGAGGCGGCGGAGATCTCGGCCATGATGTCGGTCACGCGTTGTACGCTGCCGACGATTTCACCCATCGTGGTGCCGGCCTGGTGCACCAGTGCGGAGCCTTCGGACACTTTCTCCACCGAGTCATCGATCAGGGTCTTGATCTCCTTGGCGGCCGCGGCCGAACGCTGTGCCAAGGTGCGCACTTCCGAGGCGACCACGGCGAAACCGCGGCCCTGTTCGCCAGCACGCGCCGCTTCCACCGCGGCGTTGAGCGCCAGGATGTTGGTCTGGAAAGCGATGCCGTCGATCACCGTGATGATGTCGGCGATCTTCTTCGACGACTGCTCGATCGCGGTCATGGTGGTGACCATCTGCAGGGCGACTTCACCCCCCTGGGACGCGATGGTATGCGCGCCGATCGCCAGCTGGTTGGCCTGACGGGCATGCTCGGCGTTCTGGCGGACGGTGGAGGTCAGTTCCTCCATCGAGGCGGCGGTTTCCTCCAGATTGGCGGCCTGCTGCTCGGTACGCTGCGACAGGTCCTGGTTGCCGGTGGCGATCTCGCTGGCGGCGAGGTTGATGCTGCCTGCGGCTCCCTGGATACGGCTGACGATATCGGTCAGTTTTTCCACTGTGATATTGGCGTCGTCGCGCATCTGCGCGAATACCCCTTGGAAATCCCCCTGCATGCGCTGGGTCAGGTCGCCTTCGGCAATGGCCTGCAGCAGCACCGACAGGGAGTGCAGGTTGGCATCGGAGCGGGCCATCAGCTGGTTCAGGTCCGACACCATGTCGCGGAAGCCGAACTGGAAGCGCGATTCGTCGCCGCGTGCGGAGAAATCGCCGCGCACCGCCGCCTGGCTCAAGGTGCCGATCTCGTTGCTGATGGCCAGCAGGTTGGCCTTGACCGTATCCATGGTCTGGGTGAGCACCGCCTTCTCGCCGGGCAAGCGCAGGAAGTTTTCGCTCAGGTCGCCAATGGCATAGCGCCCCATCAGCGCGCTGACCGCGTTGGCCGCATCGATATGACTGCCGACCAGGGCGTTGAGTTCGGCCACCATCAGCCCGTAGTCGCCGGGGAAACGGTTGTGGTCGATGCGGAAGCTGATCTGGCCCTCGTCGTGAAGTGTGGCCATCTCGCGCTGGGCGGTGATGACCGCGCGCAACTGGTTCTGCATCTCGTCCATGCTCTGCAGCAGCTGGCCGGATTCATCGCGGGCCTCAATCAGGATCCGGTTGTCGAGCTGGCCGCGGGCGATGGCGTGTGCGACCTGGCTGGCATTGCGCAGTGGACTGACGATGGAGCGGGCGATTGCCCAACCCAGCAGTACGGCCAGCAGTACCAGTGCCGTCATCACGACCAGCGTGACAATCACGGTGTTGCGATAGATGGCGCTGGTCTCATCGATCTGCTGGTTGAGATGCTTGATGTTGTAGTCCGACAGCTCCTTGACCGCACCGAACAGGGCGTAGCGCGCCGGATTCGACTCTGTGGTCGAGATCAGTTCCGCCGCATCATGGTCGCGCTCATCCAAGGCCGCAGCCAGACGTTCATGGGCAGCGAAATAGGCTACCCGTGCGGCGATGACGCGGTCGTAGATCGCACGCTCGTTGGTACTGGATTCGCTGGGAATCGCGTCATAGGCCTTCTCGGCGTTCTCGATGACGCTGCGGGCGCTGGCCAGTTGCGCGATGAAACGGTCGGCCTCCTGCGGATCGTTCCTGCGGGCGATGCGGGCCAGCTCGAAGGTGCGGAACTCGCCCAGCGAGGCGCGCATTTCGCCCAGATGTTCCACCGCCGGCATCCAGTTGTCGCGGATCGCCTCCAGCTGCGTGTTCAGTGCGGACAGGCGCATCAAAGACAACACGCCCAGGGCGATGGTCATCAGCGTCGTTACGGTGAATGCCACTGCCAGCTTTCGGGCAATGGGAAGGTCAAGGAACCACTTCATGGGAATCGGGTGCTCGTATCGGAACAGGGGAGGGGGCCGAGGCTGCTGGGGAGGCGGCTTCGTCGTTGCCTGGACTGATAGCGACTTGGGACGGTGTCGCTTGAGTAAAAGACGCTTTTGGATGGTCCGAAATGTCTATGCAAAATAATCACTTGCGTGAATGCGCGGCGACATGAGGGGCCTGTTTCTGAAGTAAAAAGCCCCCGCCCGAAGGGGCGAGGGCTGCAAGCGCGACGAACACGGCTGCGGCGGGTTTCAGAATTCCTGCCAGCTGTCCTCGTTGCTGGAGGGAAGCGGGAGTGGACGTGTATTGGCGGTCATCGCGCGCGGCTGCCGTGCCGGTTTCAGTGCGGGAATCGCCGGGGCACGGTGCACGTGTGCCATCGCCGCGGGGGCAGCGGTGGCATCCAAACGGAATACCGCCACAGCAGCGGCCAGCAACCGGGCCTGTTCCTCCATCGCGCGCGCGGCGGCGGTGGCTTCCTCCACCAGCGCGGCGTTCTGCTGGGTGGTTTCGTCCATCTGCATCACCGTCTGGTTGACCTGCTCGATGCCTGCGCTTTGCTCCTGCGAGGCGGCGGAAATCTCGGCCATGATGTCGGTCACGCGCTGCACCGAAGAGACGATCTCGCCCATGGTGGTGCCGGCCTGGCGGACGAGCTTGCTGCCGCCGGTCACATTCTGCACAGATGCATCGATCAGCTCCTTGATCTCCTTGGCAGCCGCGGCCGAACGCTGGGCCAGGGTACGCACTTCACTGGCGACCACGGCGAAACCGCGGCCCTGTTCGCCGGCGCGCGCCGCTTCCACCGCCGCGTTGAGCGCCAGGATGTTGGTCTGGAAGGCGATGCCATCGATCACCGAGATGATGTCGGCGATCTTCTTCGATGAACCCTCGATGGCATCCATCGTGGCCACCACCTGGCCGACCACTTCACCGCCCTGTGAGGCGACGGTGTGCGCGCCGATGGCCAGCTGGTTGGCCTGGCGGGCCGATTCGGCGTTCTGGCGCACGGTGGAGGTCAACTCCTCCATCGAGGCGGCGGTTTCCTCCAGGTTGGCGGCCTGTTGCTCGGTCCGCTGCGACAGGTCCTGGTTGCCGGTGGCGATCTCGCCGGCGGCCTGGTTGATGCTCGATGCCGCGTGCTGGATGCGGCCGACAATGCCGGTCAACTGCGAGACCGTGGCATTGGCGTCGTCGCGCATGGTGGCGAACACACCATGGAATTGGCCGTGCATCCGCGCGCTCAGGTCGCCACTGGCGATGGCCTGCAGCAGTCGGGAGACTTCCAGCAGGTTGTCATCGGTGGTTTCCATCAGGCTGTTCAGGCCGGCCACCATGTCACGGAAATCGTGCTGGTAGGCGTCCAGATCGCCGCGCTGTTTGAAGTCGCCGACGGCCGCGGCCGAGGCCAGGCGCTTGATCTCGCTGTTGATGGCGGCCAGGTTCTGCTTGATCGTCGCCATGGTGTCGGTGATGACACGCTTCTCGCCTGGCAACACCGGCATATCCGGCGTCAGGTCGCCGATGGCATAGCGCTGGACGATCCCGATGGCCTGCATTTTCACGTTGATATGGTTGGTGACCAGATTGTTGGTCTCGGCCACCATCACCCTGTAGTCGCCAGGGAAGGCATCGGCGTCGATGCGGTAGCTGATGCTGCCGCCATCGTGCTGGCGTGACATTTCAACCTGTGCATCGATCACCGCCCGCAGCTGGGCCTGCATGCGCTGCATCGCGCTGAGCAGCTTGCCCACTTCGTCCTGCCGCGAGCTGTCGATGCTTCCTTCGAGTTTGCCGGCGGCCACATCGTTGGCGACGCGGACGGCATCACCCAGGGGCCGTACGATGGCACGCACAATCAGCATGCCCAACCCGGCTGACAACAGTGCCAGTGCAATGATCGACAGCACGATGGCCATGCTGCTACGGCTGTGGCTGCGGTTGGCGTTGGCGATCTGGCTGTCGAGGGTGGCGACGCTGTACTCGTTCAAGGCCTTCAAGGCATCGAACAGTACCCGGCGTTTGGGGCGGGACTGCTCGTCGGAGACCGCCTGCGCGCTGACCGGATCACCGCTGGCCAGGGCCTGTTCGATCAGGCGGTGCGCGGCGAAATAGTCTTCCAGCGCGGAAGCGACCTTGGCGTACAGGGCTTTTTCCTGGCTGTCGCTGTGGAGCGCTTCATAGCGGGTCTTGAGTTTGGCGACAGCATCTTCGATCTCGGACATGCGGCGGTCGTAGTCGGCGACCGCCTCGGGCTCGTTCAGACGGGTGAGCTGGGCGATCTCGAAGGTGCGGTACTCGCCCAGCTGGGAGCGGATTTCGCCCATGTATTGCACCGACGGCATGTCGCGGTTGCTGACGGCTTGCAGCTGGTTGTTGGCGGCATCCAGTCGCAACAGGGCAAAACCGCCCAGCACAATGGTGGTCAGTGTTGTCAGCGTGAATGCGATCGCAAGTTTCCGTGCGATCGTGAGGTTGCGAAAGAACTCCATTACAGACTCTCCGAATCGACTACAGGTAGGGCATGCCCGCCAGAAGCGCCAGATCGGGCACAACGGGGGAGAGAAAAGGTGTTCGAAAGCGCGTTCTTTGCCCGGTGGCAGCCGGGCTGATACGGGTAGCGGCGCGCGCGGAATTTCCTGAAGTGCGGCCGCGAAAGGGCGTTGCGAAGGCGCCGGCTGCCGCCCAGGACCGCGCGGTGGCGCGGCGGTCAGGGTTTTTGCGGTGGTCAGAAATGCAGCTGTGCGCGCAGGCTCAGCAGATGCGGGTCGACGTGGGACCCAGCCCGCCGGGCGTCGGCACGGACGTAGTTGCCCTGGAACTTCAGGTTCGGCCCCAGGTACCAGTTGGCACCCAGCGTCCAGCTTCTGGCGCGACCGCCGGCGATGCCGGCGTCGTCCAGATCAAGGTGATCGCGGCGCAGCAGCAGTTCGACTGCGCCATGGCGATGGCCCGGTTTGGGGTTGCCGACATTGCCGGCGGAGTACGGACGGGATTCGCCGGTCACCAGCCAGCTGGCGCTGGCATAGCCGCCATACCCGCGGTAGTCCGGAAGGCCGCTGCCGCGCCGGGCCGTCTGTTGCTGGTATTCGCCCTGCAGCGACCACGGCCCGTTGATCCACAGCGCTTCAATCCCCCGACGCTGCAATTGCTGGATGTCCCGCAGGGTGCCCGAGTCGACCAGCCGGTCGGTGGTCAGCGCTGAACCGGCACGCGCCCGCCAACGGGCGGTGGGTGCGCGGTACTGGTCGCGTCCGTCGACTTCGCCTTCCGGGGATTCCTTCGAGGCGGACACGCCCAGGTGGAGAACGTTTCCCGATGCCTTCCAGGGTGTCCATGCCAACCGCGCCGCAGCGGTGTCGCCCCGGTTGTTGCCCTGCAGATCGGAGCCGAAGTAGTACCCGGCGTTGAGGATGTACAGAGGCTGCTCGTATGCCCAGTCCACACCGGTGCGGCGGCTTTCATAGAACGCCTGGGTCGGCAGCGAGGCTTCGATGTAGCTGCCGGCACGTGATGCGGTCGCCCCCTCGAATCCCACTGCCATCTTGCTCTGGCCCAGACGCAGTTTGCCCAGGTCCCGACCGAACAGTGCCTTGGTCTCCAGGCGCAGCGCCACATCCAGCCAGGTCTTTGACTGGAAGTCGTAGCCGACAGTGACGTCATAGCGGCCGGCGCGCTTGTAGCCGATGCCGAACTCCTTTCGGCGCCAACCGGTGTCGTCATGCAGCACGGCACCGGCATGTCCGCTTCCCGAGAAATCGGCGGCGTCGTAGGCGACGTTGCCGGTCAGCGTCAGCTCGTCGCCGCTGGCGGTTTTCAGCCGGGGGGGCCATGTCTGGGTCTGGGCCGCGGCGGGCAGGGTCACGCACAACAGCAGGCAGGGCAGGGCGATACGTTTCATGCGGATCCACGGCAGGGAAAATGCACAAGAAGAAGCGCCATGACCGGAAGATCATGGCGCTGCGGATGGAACGGGGATGATCAGCCGTGGCTCAGGCGGCTTGCTGCATGCGCAGCGAGCGGACCAGTCCGCCGATATCGACAATCAACGCCACGCGTCCATCGCCGAGGATGGTGGCGCCGGAGACGCCGGCGATGCGGCGATAGTTGTTCTCGATGTTCTTGACCACCACCTGTTGCTGGCCGACCAGTTCATCCACTTCCAGTGCGATCTTCTGGCCATCGCCCTCGACCACGACCACCAGCGGATCGGCATTGGTCCGGCCGCTGTAGCCATAGTGCTCACTCAGCGACAGGATTGGCAGGTACTCGCCCCGCACGCGCAGCACACGGCCTTCGCCGGCCATGGTGCGGATGTCATCGGCCTGGGGCTGCAGCGCTTCGAGCACGTAGGCCAGTGGCAGGATCAGGGTTTCACCGGCCACCGACACGGTCATGCCGTCGAGGATGGCCAGGGTCAGCGGCAGCCGGATCAGCACACGGGTGCCGGCGC
The DNA here is from genome assembly GCF_001431585.1 of Stenotrophomonas pictorum JCM 9942. Classification (NCBI taxonomy): domain Bacteria; kingdom Pseudomonadati; phylum Pseudomonadota; class Gammaproteobacteria; order Lysobacterales; family Lysobacteraceae; genus Stenotrophomonas; species Stenotrophomonas pictorum. Next base: position 83,832 of record NZ_LLXS01000045.1, read on the forward strand.
CGGTATTGCTTTCCAGCTGCACTTCGCCGCCCAGCGCCTGGATATTGCGGCGGACCACGTCCATGCCCACACCGCGTCCGGACAGCTCGGTCACCGCATCGGCGGTGGAGAAGCCGGGCTGGAAGATCAGATCCCAGACCTGCGGATCGGTCGGGTTGTCGGGCACGTTGAGGCCGCGCTCGTAGGCTTTTTCCAGAATCTTGGCGCGGTTCAGGCCGCGGCCGTCGTCGCTGACTTCGATCACGATATGGCCGCCCTGATGCGAGGCCGCCAGGGTGATCGTGCCGGTCTCGTCCTTGCCGGCGGCGCGACGCACGTCGGGCATTTCCAGACCATGGTCGATCGAGTTGCGCACCAGATGGACCAGCGGATCGGCGATCTTCTCGATCAGCCCCTTGTCCAGTTCGGTGCCTTCGCCGATCGTGCGCAGGCGGACCTGCTTGCCCAGTCGCGAGGACAGGTCACGGACCAGTCGCGGGAAGCGGCGGAACACGGCGTCCACCGGCAGCATACGCACGCTGATGACGGCTTCCTGCAGGTCGCGGGTGTTGCGTTCGAGCAGGTCCAGCCCGGCGAACAGCTGTTCGGCGTGGACCGGATCCAGGCCGCCGGACACCTGCTTGAGCATGGCCTGGGTGATGACCAGCTCGCCGACCAGGTTGATCAGCGCATCGACCTTGTCCACGCTGACACGGATCGAGCTTTCGGCTTCGTGGCTGTTGCCGCTGGGGGTGGCCGCGGCGGCCGGTGAACGCGCCGGCTCGGCGACAGCACCGTTCTCGGCAGCCGGCATCGCCAGACTCGGCGGTGCGGCCGGACGGATATCCAGCTCGCAGTCGTCCACCACCCAGGCGAAGGTGTCTTCGATCTTGCTGCGTGGCACCTTGCCGATCAGGCCCAGATCCCAGGCCAGGTAGGCTTCCAGCGGATCGAGCTGGTTGAAGCCGGGCAGGCGCTCCACGCGCGCGGCCACCTGCAACGAGCCCAGGGTCTCCAGTTCGCGGATGATGCGCAGCGGGTCGTTGCCGCTCATGAACAGTGACGGCGCCGGGGTGAAGCCGATCTGCCAGCCGTCCGGGGTTTCGTCTTCGGTTTTGGCGGCGGCCACCGGGGCGGCCTGGCCGGAAAGCACGGCCTGCAGACGGGCAGTCACGGCCTGCACGGCCTGCGGATCGGCCGGCTGGCCATGCTCCACTTCCCGCAGCAGCGCGCGCAGCACATCCACCGAGGTCAACATCGCATCGATGGCGGCCGGTTCCAGTGCCCGCTTGCCGGCACGCAGCTCGTCCAGCAGCGTTTCCAGCACATGGGTCAGATTGGCCATGGCGTCGAAGCCGAACGTCCCGGCGCCCCCTTTGATCGAGTGGGCGGCGCGGAACACCGAGTTGATGATCTCCGGATCCAGTTGCCCGCCTTCCAGCGCCAGCAGGCCAGCTTCCATTGCGTCCAGTCCTTCGCGGCTTTCTTCGAAGAAAGTGGCGTGGAAACGTTGCAGGTCCATGCTCATCAGCGGGTTCCGTGGTGGGGGGCGGGGAGGGCGATCAGCCCAGGACTTTCTGGACGGTGGCGACGAGCTGTTCGGGGTTGAACGGCTTCACCAGCCAGCCGGTAGCGCCGGCGGCCTTGCCTTCGGACTTCTTGTCGGCCGCCGATTCGGTGGTAAGCATCAGCATCGGGGTGAACTTGTAGTCGGCCAGCTGGCGCAACTCGCGGATCAGCGAGATGCCGTCCATGTTGGGCATGTTCACGTCGGTCACCACCGCGTTGAAGCGCTGGCCTTTGGCGCGGCCCAGGGCCACGGCGCCGTCTTCGGCCTCCTCGACGGAATAGCCGGCCGAAGTGAGGGCGAAAGAGACCATCTGGCGCATCGACGCCGAATCGTCCACCACCAAGATACGTGCGCTCATGCGGCGTTCTCCACAGATTTCAGTTGATCAGAGGTTGCTTCCAGCCCGAAGGTCTGGAGGACGCCGAGCAGTCGCGCGGCGTCGAGGAAGGTGTTGGTGCCGTTGTCGAAGACGGTGCTGTGGCCTGCCTGGCGGCGGGCGATCACAAAGGCGCACAGCACCTGCACGGCCGCGGTGTGGATGCGGCCGACCTGGCTGGCATCCACGCGCAGCTCGCCGGTCTGTTCCAGATAGGGGGCAAGCTGTTGTTTCAAATCGCTGCTGGTCTCGATGCCGAGATCCTGTGCCAGTGCCACTGTGCTCATCATTGCTCCGGACGAACGTTACTAGGGCAATTAGCGGCCGCTTCTGGCGCATCTTTAGCGCTGTCGCCGCGCCGGATGGCCGGCAGGGCAGCGGCGCCGGGGTCAGTGCAGCAGCTGCGCGGCATCCAGCAGGATCATCGGTTGCCGGCCAAGGCGGGCCACGCCACGGAACAGCGCGTTGGAAATCTGGCAGATGCGCGCGGTATCGGGTGGCTCGATCTGGGAGTCGGTCAGGTTGGCCACGTCCTCCACCGCCGACACGCGCAGTCCCAAGGTGTCGCCGTTCTCTTCCAGCACCACGATGCGGGTCTGGCTGTCCTCGATGATCGGTGCAAAGCCCAGGTGCAGGCCCAGATCAATCACCGGAACCACCTGGCCGCGCAGGTTCATGATGCCCAGCATCGAGGGCGCGGTGCCGCGCAGACCGAGCAGCGGCACCGGCAGGACCACTTCCTGGACCTTGAGCAGTTCCAGCGCATAGGTCTGGCCGCCGCAGCGCAACCGCAGCCAGCGCGAGGTGCGCTCGCTGGCACGGCGCTGGCGTGGCTGGTAGGCCTCGCGGGCCTGCGCCTGCAAGGTGGCCCAGGCATTGCCAGTCCCCGGGGCGGGCGGCATCGCCGCCGCCATGCGCGGCGGGGGGGCTGTCGCAGGCGCGGGAGCGGCGACGGCCGGCGCGACGGTGACCGGCGCCGCATCGACGATGGGAGCTGGCTCGGATTCGGACGCCGTTGTCGGCCCTGCCGCTGCGGGTTCTGGCAGCGGTTCGGGTTCCGGTTCGGGCTTGGGCTCGGGTACAGCCGGCAGCGCCATGGCGATGGCCTCGACCGCTGCCGCAGGCGCGGCCGGTACTACGGTCTGCAGCAGTTCGCCCAGATAGTCATCCAGCACGTCGGTGTTGCTCATGCCGCGTGCTCCAGCAGGCTGGCATCGGCGCCGCGCAGCCATTCCAGCGCCCGCCGGTAGGCCAGCAGCGCACGACCGGGATAGGCGTCGCCGATCGCCGGTACCGTCAGCGCGTTCGGGTTGGAGATGCTGGTGTCCACCGGGATCGCCTCTTCCCAGACGCGCGCGCCGTGCCGGTCCTGCATCTGCTTGAGGGTTTCGTTGCCGGTGCGGGTGCGGCGGTCGAACAAGGTCGGCAGGATCGAGATCGGCAGCGGACGCTGGCGCGAGCGCTCGACCATCTCGCCCGTGCGGACCATGCCGTCGAGCCCGTGCAGCGCCAGCGGCTCGGCCTGGGTGGGAATGATCAGACGATCGGCGGCGGCCAGCGCGTTGATCATCAGCAGGCCCAGCGTGGGCGCGCAGTCCAGCAGGATGTAGTCGTGCTGCCCGCCATGGCGGGTGAACGCCTGTTGCAGGGCGAGCCCCAGCCCGGGCTGGTTGGCGCTGCGGCGCTCCAGCGTGGCCAGTGCCGCCTGGGCGCACAGGTAATCCAGGCCGGGAATGCGGCTGGCATGGCTGAGCGCGCCGATATCGGCCGGCGGCGTGGCGAACAGCTCCAGTACGCCGGTCGGTGCCGGTTCGAGCGGGACGCCGAACGCCCGGGTCAGCGAGGAGTGCGGATCCAGGTCGATCAGCAGGACCTTGTGGCCCAGCGCGGCCAGGCCGCGACCCAGCGCCAGCGTGGTTGTGGTTTTGCCAACGCCACCTTTCTGGTTGGCAACGGCCCAGATACGCATCAATGCACTCCTTCAATAGCATCCGTCAGGACCGGGCTGGCGGCCCGGGCTGGCGGGGGGGCGCCGTCGCCGGCGCTGGCCGGCGCAGGGGCGTCGGCAGCCGCGGTGGTGATGCCGTCGGACAGCGCGTCCACGCTGGCGGCGGAATCGGCCAGGATGATCACCATCACCCGGCGGTTGCGGTTGCGGCCTTCGGCCAGCGTGTTGCTGTCGCGCGGGCGGAATTCGCCGTAGCCCACCATCGCCAGCCGGTCCGGCTGCACCCCGTGATCGGCGAACAGGTGCACCACGCTGGCCGCGCGCGCGGCCGACAGCTCCCAGTTGGACGGGAACTGCGCGGTGGCGATCGGCAGGTTGTCGGTATGGCCCTCCACGCGCACGCCATTGGGCGCGGCCTGCAGCACTTCGGCCAGTTTGGCCAGGGTTTGGCGGGCGTCGCGGTCCAGTGCCGCCGAGCCGGTGCCGAACAGGATGTCGCTGTTGATCTCGACCTCGATCCACAGCTCGGTGCGGCGCACGGTGATCACACCTTGTTTGACCAGCGGAGCCAGGGCTTCGCTGAGCTGGTCGGCGATCTGATTGAGCTGGCGCTCGGCCCGTTGCAGCTGCGCGTGGTCGCGCATCGATACGGGCATGCGCATCTGCGAGGCCATCGCCGGCAAGCGGGTAGGGTCATTCATCGCGCCGCCGGTCATGCTTGGGGCGCGGATCACCGAGGGGCTGTCAAAACCGCCCCCCTGCAGCTGCTGGTTGCCCACCTGCACCTGGCTGACGGTACGCGGCGCGCCGCCGAAGGCGGTGGTCAAGGCATCGGCCATCACCCGGTATTTGCCCTCGTTGACCGAGGAAATGGCGTACATCACCACGAAAAAGGCGAGCAGCAGCGTCATCAGGTCGGCATACGGGATCGCCCATGCCTCGTGGTTGCCGTGTTCTTCGTGTGGTTTGCGACGGGCCATGGCTCAGTTCACGAAGCCGGCCAGGCTGGTTTCGATATTGCGCGGGTTCTCGCCCTGGGCAATGGCGATCAGCCCTTCGATGATCATCTCGTGCTCGCGGCTGTTGTGGGCGATCACGCCCTTGAGCTTGGCGGCCACGGGCAGGAACAGCAGGTTGGCCGAGGCGATGCCGTAGATGGTGGCGGTGAACGCCGCGGCGATGCCGTGGCCAAGCTTGCTCGGATCGGCCAGGTTCTTCATCACCGCGATCAGGCCCAGCACCGCACCGATGATGCCCAGGGTCGGGGCGTAGATGCCCATGCCCTCGAACACCTTGGTCGCGGCCAGGTCACGGTGTTCCTGGCTGCCCAGTTCGATCTCCATGATGTGGCGGATGGTTTCCGGCTCCACGCCATCGACCACCAGTTGCAGGCCTTTGCGTACGAACGGGTCGTCCTGCAGCTCCACCTGCGGTTCCAGTCCGAGCAGACCCTGGCGGCGGGCGATGTTGCTCCAGTCCACGATCTGCTGGATCAATGCCTGACGGTCACTTTCCGGCGGCCGCACCACCCAGCGCACGATCTTGAAGGCGTGCTTGAAGACGGCCGGCGAGGTGTGCAGCAGGATCGCCGCCGCCGTGCCGACGATGACGATCACAAACGCCGCCGGCGACCACAGCGACGACAGCCCGGCACCTTTCAGGATGCTGCCGCCGACCAGCGAGGCCAGCGCGAGAAAAAGTCCGATGATGCTGAGTCTGTCCATTTGAAAGGTATCGGCCTTGAGTGGGGCTACTTGAACGGGAAGCGTCAGTCCTGCGGGTTGCGCAGGCCATCGACGTCGAGGATCAGTGCCATGCGGCCATCACCGATCAGGGTCGCGCCGGCGTAGCCCGGCAGACCGCGCAGCGCCTTGGGCAGGGGTTTGATCACCACTTCTTCGCGGCCCCGCACCTGATCCACCACCAGGCCGAAGCGCGCTTCGCCGACCTGCAGCACGACAATGGTCAGCAGCTGCGAGGCCGCCGGGGTCACGTCCAGCCAGCGGCGCAGGTCCACCAGCGCCAGCGTGTGCGACTTGCGGTCCAGTACCGCGCGGCCGTCGAACCAGCCCAGCGCGGTGGCCGGGGCGTGCAGCACTTCCATCACGCGCGCCAGCGGCAGCGCGTAGACATCCTGACCGGCCTGCACCAGCAGCGTCGGCAGGATTGCCAGGGTCAACGGCACACGGATCAGGAAGCGGCTGCCGCGACCGAGTTCGGACTGGATCTGGATCTGGCCGCTGAGTTCGCGGATGCGCGACTGCACCACGTCCATGCCCACGCCGCGACCGGAGATATCGGTGACCTGCTGTTTGGTCGAAAAGCCGGGCAGGAACACCAGGTGCAGGCATTCCTCGCTGCTCAGGCGGGCGGCGGCTTCCGGATCGATCAGGCCCTTCTCGCGGGCCTTGGCGCGCAGGCGCTCGGGATCGATGCCGGCCCCGTCATCCTGGATCTCGATGGAGACGTAGTCGCCTTCCTGCTGCGCGGTCAGGCGGACCTGGCCCACGCGCGGTTTGCCCTGCGCTTCACGTAAGTCGGGCGCTTCCACGCCGTGGTCTATGGCGTTGCGCACCAGGTGCACCAGCGGATCGGCCAAGGCTTCGACCAGATTGCGGTCCAGCTCGGTGTCGGCGCCGATCAGCTCCAGGTCCACTTCCTTGTTCAACGAGCGGGCCACGTCACGGGCGACCTTGGGGAAGCGCGAGAACACCTTGCCGACCGGCTGCATGCGCGTGCGCATGACTGCCGATTGCAGGCGCGCGGTGGCGATATCCAGGGTGGACACGGCACGATCCAGTTCTTCGTCCTTCAATCGCGTACGCAGGGTCTTGAGACGGTTGCGGGCCAGTACCAGCTCACCGATCAGGTTGACGATGGCATCCAGCCGCTTGGTGTCCACGCGTACCGTCTGCTCGGCTTCGGTCGCCTTGCCTGTGGCTTTGGGTGGCGGTGCCGGCCGGGAGGCCGGGGCAGGAGGCGTTGCCGTTGCGGCGGGCGCTGGCGGCGCAGCGGCAGCAGGTTGCGCGCCGGGGGCGGCGCCTCCATGCAGCTGGTCGAGCAACGCTTCAAACTCATCTTCGCTGATCAGGTCATCGCCCGCTTTGGCTGCGGGGGCCGCGCCGGGCGCGGTGGGGCCGTGCAGGGCGTCCAGCAGCGCTTCGAACTCGTCCTCGCTGATCAGGTCGCTGTCGGCGGCGGCCGGCGCGGTCTTCACCGGCGCAGCGACGGGCGCCGCGCCGATGTCGAACTGGGCGATCAGGCTGGCCGGGGCATGGGCCGGGTCGGTGCCGGCGGAGACCGCATCGAGCATCGACTGCAGCCAGTCCAGCGATTGCTGGGCGGCATCGAAATGATGGGCCAGCAATTGGGCCTTGCCGGACCGGGCCATGCCCAGGGTTTCTTCTGCCGCATGGCACAGCTCGACCATCGGCGTGATCGACAGGAAGCCGGCGCCGCCCTTGAGCGTGTGGAAACCGCGGAACACCACATTGAGCTGGTCGGCATCCTGCGGGGCCTGTTCCAGCGCCACCAGTTGCTCGCCGAGGCGATCGAGGATTTCCTGCGCTTCAAGGATGAAGTCGGCGGCGATGTCGTCGGCAAAAGCACTCATGTGTTTACAGCCCCAGATCCGAGAGCAGGTCGTCAGCGTCATGCTGGGAGACGGCGTGGCGGTCCAGGCCGCTGACCGCCGGGCCAGCCAGCCCGGCATTGCGCGCGTCTTCCTCCGGTGGCGGCAGCCCCAGCGCACCGAAGCCTTCGTGCACGCGGCGGACGATGCCGACCACGCGACGGATGATCTGCCCGGTCAGGTCCTGGTAGCTCTGGGTCAGCGCCACCTCGGTGAGGTTGTGGCGGATGCGGTCCAGGATCACGTCCTGTCCGGGATTCAGGCCTTCGGCGCGCAGCTGTTCGGTCAGCGTGCGGCATTCCTCGGCCAGGTCCAGCGTGCGATGGGTCGCTTTTTCGGTCATCTCGACCACGTGGTCCAGGCGCGCGCAGGCATCGTCCAGTTCGCCGGCATCGGTGGTGATGCTGGGCAGTTCGCCCAGCGCCTGGCCCAGTTCGCGGGCCAGCCGGCCCAGGCCGGCCATCATCGGCTGGGTGCGCAGCGCGGCCAGCGCGTCGATCTCGCGACGCCAGCCGGCTTCGTCACCGCTCTCCAATGCGGCCAGTGCATCCTGCAGGCGCTGGATCAGGGCGCTCTTGTCGCCCAGGGTTTCGCTGTGACCGGCCATCAGGCGCTCGCCGCCAGACGCTCGAAGATCTTGCCGAGCTTTTCTTCCAGGGTCTGCGCGGTGAACGGCTTGATGATGTAGCCGTTCACGCCGGCCTGGGCCGCTTCGATGATCTGTTCGCGCTTGGCCTCGGCGGTGACCATCAGCACCGGCAGGGTCTTGAGCCTGGCGTCGGCGCGGATCGCCTTGAGCAGCTCGATACCGGTCATTACCGGCATGTTCCAGTCGGTGACAACGAAATCGAACGGCTGGCTCTGCAGCAGCGACAGCGCCGCATGCCCGTCCTCGGCTTCCGCGGTATTGGTGAAGCCCAGGTCGCCGAGCAGGTTCTTGACGATGCGGCGCATGGTCGAGAAGTCATCGACGATCAGGATGCGCATGTTCTTGTTCAAAGGGCTTTCCTCTTCATGGTTCCTCGAGTCCGGCGTCTGCCGCCTCGAATATCTTCAATCGGCCGCGCAGGCGCAGCGTGGCCTGGCCGTGGATCTGGCAGACACGCGATTCGCTGACACCCAGTACCGCGCCGATTTCCTTCAGGTTCAATTCCTGCTCGTAGTAGAGCGAGAGCACCAGCTGTTCGCGCTCGGGCAATTGGGCGATGGCCTTGCCCAGTTCGGCGCCGAACTGGCTGCGTTCGAGCATCTGCTGCGGGGTCGGGCCGCCGCTGGCCGGCGTGTCCAGCTCGCCCTGGTCCTCGATCCGCGATTCCAGGCTCAGCACCTGGCCACGCGAGGCGTCTTCGATCAGCCGCATGTACTCGGGCAGCGGGATGTCCATGGCCTCGGCCACCTCGGTGGCGCTGGCGGCACGGCCGCTGGCCTGCTCCAGCCGGCGGATGGTACCGGCCGCTTCACGGGCACGCCGGTGCACCGAGCGTGGCACCCAGTCGCCGCGCCGGATCTCGTCGATCATCGAGCCGCGGATGCGGATCGAGGCATAGGTCTCGAACGATGCTCCCTGGTCGGCATCGTAGCTGCGCGATGCTTCCAGCAGACCCATCATGCCTGCCTGGATCAGATCGTCGATCTCCACGCTGGCCGGCAGGCGCGCGGCCATGTGATGGGCGATGCGGCGTACCAGGTCCGCGTGCTGGGCGATGCAGTCATTGCTGCTGGCGCGTTGCACTTCACGGTACTGGGCGGCGGGATTCATGCAGGCACCCCGCGCTGGATGATGCGTTCCAGGAAGAACTCGACGCCGCCGCGGGCTTCGGTCGGGGCTTCCCAGCGCGAGGTTCGCAGCGCGATTTCCTGGAGGGCCAGCGCGGCCGGCGAAGACGGATACGCCTTCACCACCGGCTGCTGGCGCTGCACCGACAGGCGCAGCCAGTCGTCCTGCGGCACGCAGCCCAGGTAGTTCAGCGATACATCCGCCAGGAACTTGTCGCACACGCGCACCAGCTTCTCGTACAGCACGCGGCCTTCGTTGGGGTCGCGCACCATGTTGGCCACGACCTGCATGCGGTCCACACCGCGTTCGCGCGAGAGCACCTTGATCAGCGCATAGGCGTCGGTGATCGAGGCCGGTTCGTCGCAGACCACCACCACTGTGTCCTGCGCGGCCTGGCAGAAGGTCAGCACGCTGTCGGTGATGCCGGCGGCGGTGTCGATGATCATCACGTCCAGCTCGCGTTCGAGCTCGGAGAACACGTTGACCAGACCGACATGCTCGGCCGGCTGCAGCTCGGCCATGTGCCGGCGACCGGATGCGGCCGGCACCACCAGCACGCCGTTGGGGCCTTCGATGATCACCTCGTCCAGCGTGCAGCGCCCGGCAACCAGGTCGGCCAGGGTGTGCTTGGGCTGCAGGCCCAGGATCACGTCGATGTTGGCCAGGCCCAGGTCGGCGTCCAGCAGCAGGGTGCGTTTGCCCATGCCGGCCAGGGCGACGGCCATATTGGCCGAGACGTTGGTTTTACCCACGCCGCCCTTGCCGCCGGTGATCGCAATCGTGCGTACCGGACCGGCCGGCTCGCGACGCGTGGCCGAAAGCGGGAAGGTGTTGGTCAGTTGGGCGTACTCACGCGACGGCATTGTTGGACTCCAGGTTGCAGGGCATATCGGCCGCGCGGCGCAAATCTTCAAGGCGAAGTACAAGATTCGCCGCCGAGGCGCGATGCAGGTCCTCCGGCACGTCCTGGCCGTCGGTCACCCAGGTGATCGGCAGGTTGTGGTCCACCGCCACCGACAGCGCCGAACCGAACCGGCCGGTCTCATCGAGCTTGGTCAGCACCAGCCCCTGCGGATTGGCGGCGCCGAAGCGGCGTACCACCTCGTCCATGTCCTGGAAACTGGTATTGGCAGGCAGTACCAGCAAGGTGCGGATCTGGCCGGCGGCGCGCAGCCACTGCAGCTGGGCGGCCAGGGCGCGGTCGCGCTGGCCCAGGCCGGCGGTGTCGATCAGCACCAGCTTGTAGTCGGCCAGGCGCTCCAGCAGCTGGTTGAGATTGGTGCCGCTGTTGGCCTCGTGCACGGCCACGCCGAGCTGGCGGCCGAAGCCGTAGAGCTGCTCGCGGGCGCCGATGCGCTGGGTGTCGGTGGTGACCAAGGCCACGTCGCGGGCGGCGTGGGCTTCGGCAAAACGCGAGGCCAGCTTGGCGATGGTGGTGGTCTTGCCGGCGCCGGTGGGGCCGACCAGGGCGATGACGCCGCCGCTTTCGATCGGGTCGATCGGCGCGATCGGCAGCTTCTTCGAGACCAGCCCCAGCATCAGGCCACGGGCGCGGGCCGGATCGGTCTCCAGCGGAATCTGCATGACCACGTCCCGGGCCAGACCGGCGTCGAAGCCGTATTCGTCCATCAGGTCCAGCGCGCTGGCCCGCACGGTGCTGCCGCGCAGGCGCTCATCGGTGAAGCGGTTCATCTCGCGCTCGATCAGCTGGCGCATGCCGGCCACTTCCTGGCGCAACTCGCGCATCTGCGCATCGTCGTGCGGGGCCGGGCTGGCCACGGCGACCAGCGCCGGGCCGGCCGCCGCCGTGGAGATGGCAGGTGCCGCGGCCGGTTCCGGCAAGGCCGACCGCTGTGGCGGGGTCGCCGGCGTGCTGGCAGCTTCTGCAGCGGGCGCCACTTCAAAGGTGGGCTCCGCCGCGGGTTCCAGCGGTGGATCGATCAGGAAATTGGCGCGGTTGAGCGCTGGCACCGGCGCGGCCTGCAGCGGCTGCGAGGCGGCAACGGCAACCGGCTGCCTGGCGCTGCCCGGCGCGAGGAAGACCGGCACCACCGGTTCGTCATCACACGGCGGCAGCGTGGCGAACGTCTGCGGCGGCAGCACTGTCGCTGCCGGGGCGGGTTCCGGGCGCGGCTGCAGCATCGCGGCGAAACGGCCGCGGGCGGGCAGGTCGGTGGTGCTCTCGATGGAGCGGCCGGTGGCGCCCACGGCCGAGCGGGCCAGCGCGGCCACGGCCGAGGTGGTGGGGATGACGGCCTCCGGCTCCGGCGCCTTGCGGCGGGTCACGGCGGCCATGATCGCTTCGGCGGCACTGCGCGGCTTGGGCGGCGCCGGCGGGGCCGGGCGTGCGGCTTCCAGTGCGCGCTGCACCACGGCTTCGTCGTAGCTGGCGGCCGCCACGATCTCGACACCTTCCTCGATCCGCCGGTTGGACAGGATCACGGCATCCGGGCCGTGCTCCTTGCGCACCAGGTTCATGGCCGTACGCATATCGGCGGCGACGAAACGTTTGATTTTCATGCTGTGGTACCGGGAATTGGAGTGCGGTTGCAAGGAAGGCGAGGGGGCGTTGGCAATGTCATGCATGGCGGGAGGTGCTCCTTCGTCCTTCATTGCTGCGGATAGGGTTCAGATGTCTGTTTTCCGTCGCGGGTGCCGGTTTCCAGTGCCTCAACTGATCGTGCCGACCAGTTTCAGGCGCTTGTCTTCCGGCACTTCGCTGTAGGCCAGCACCGACAGCGAGGGCACGCTGTGGCGGACCATCCGGGCGAGTGCGGCACGGACCGGGCCTGGTACCAGCACCACCGCCGGCTCGTTGCGCGCCTCCTGCTTGCCCACACATTCGGCAAGACTTTGATGGAGGCGTTCGGCGAGACCCGGTTCCAGTGCGGCACCATTGCCTTGCGTGGATTCCTGCAAGACCCGTTCCAATTGCGGGTTGAGGGTGAACACCGGCAGCTCGGCCGACATTCCGGCGATCTCCTGCACGATGAAACGGCCCAGCGCGTTGCGCACGGCGGCGGTAAGGATGGCCGGGTCCTGGGTCTGCGGGGCGTTCTCCACCAGGGCCTCGGCGATCTTGCGCAGCTGCCGTACCGGGATGCGCTCGGTGAGCAGGTTCTGCAGCACGCGGGCGACCACGGAAATCGGCAGCGCCTTGGGGGTGAGATCTTCCACCAGCTTGGGCGCGCTCTTGGCCAGCGTGGCCAGCAGCTGCTGCACTTCCTCGTGGCCGAGCAGCTCGGGCGCGTGTTCGCGGATCAGGTGCGACAGGTGCGTGGCGACCACGGTGGCCGGGTCGACCACGGTGTAGCCCATCGACTCGGCATGGGCGCGCTGGTGTGGCTGGATCCAGGTCGCGTCCAGGCCGAACGCCGGGTCCTTGCCGGGAATACCGTCCAGCTGGCCCAGTGCGCTGCCCGGATCCAGCGCCAGTTCGCGGTCGGGATGGATCTCGGCGCTGGCCACCGGCACGCCGTGGATCAGCAGCCGGTAGCCGGTCGCCGGCAGCTCCAGGTTGTCGCGGATATGCACCGAGGGAATCAGGAAGCCGACATCCTGGGTGAGCTTGCGGCGTACGCCCTTGATGCGCGCCATCAACTCGCCGCCCTGGGCCTTGTCCACCAGCGGAATCAACCGGTAGCCGACTTCCAGACCCAGCGGATCGATCGGGCGCAGTTCGTCCCAGGTCAGCTCGGCGGTAGGGGCCGGCTGCGGCGGGGACAGGCCCGGGATGTCGCCGGGCACGGTGGCCGGATCGGCGCCGCTGGCGGCCGCGGCGCCGTCACGTTTCCAGAACTTCCAGGCCAGGAAGCCGAGAATCGCCGCCAGCGTCAGGAAGGCGACGTTGGGCATGCCCGGCACCAGGCCGACCAGGCCGATGATGCCGGCGGCGATGGCCAGGGCACGGTACTGGCCGAACACCTGGCCCATCATCGCCTGGCTCATGTCCTGCTTGCGCGAGGCGCGGGTGACCAGCAGTGCGACCGCGCTGGACACCAGCAGCGCCGGCAGCTGCGCGACCAGGCCGTCACCGATGGACAGCAGGGTGTAGGTGGCGGCCGCGTCGCCGAACGGCATGCCGTGCTGCAGCACGCCAACGGCCAGGCCGCCGAGCAGATTGATGAACAGGATCAGGATGCCGGCGATCGCATCGCCGCGGATGAACTTGTTGGCGCCATCCATCGCACCGTAGAAATCGGCTTCCTCGCGGACTTCCTCGCGACGGATCTTGGCTTCCTCGCGCGTCAGCAAACCGGCGTTGAGGTCGGCATCGATGGCCATCTGCTTGCCGGGCATGGCATCGAGGGTGAAGCGTGCGGCCACTTCGGACACGCGTCCGGCGCCCTTGGTGATGACCACGAAGTTGATGATGGTCAGGATCGCGAACACCACGATGCCGACGGCATAGTTGCCGCCGATCACGAATTCGCCGAACGAGGCGATCACCTTGCCGGCCGCCTCGTGGCCGTTCTGGCCATTGAGCAGGATCACCCGGGTGGAGGCCACGTTCAGTGCCAGCCGCAGCATCGTGGTGATCAGCAGCACGATCGGGAAGATGGTGAAATCCAGCGGCCGCTGCACATAGACCACCGCCAGCAGCACCATCAGCGAAATGGCGATGTTGAAGGTGAACAGTGCATCCAGCACCGGCGCGGCCAGTGGCATCACCACCATCGCCAGCAGTGCCAGCACGATCAATGGCGTTCCCAGCCCGTTGCGCATCATCTCCAGCGCCCGGCGCACCCCAAACGGCATCGATTGCACGCTCATGGCGTGCCTGCCTTGCCGAATTCATCCACCTCGAACGGCGGTTGCGCGGGCATGGGTCCGGTGCGCCACTGGCGCAGCTGGTAGACGTAGGACAGGACCTGGGCAACAGCCGAATACAGTCTCACGGGAATTTCCTTGCCGAGTTGCCCTTCTCTATACAAGGCGCGTGCCAAAGGCGGAGCGGAGACGATGGCGACCTTGTTGCCGTCGGCCACCTGGCGAATGCGCAGGGCCAGCTCATCGACACCGCGGGCCACCACCGTCGGCGCGTTCATGCGGCCACCTTCGTACTTCAGTGCCACCGCGTAGTGGGTCGGGTTGACCACGACGACGTCGGCGCTGGGCACCGCTTCCATCATCCGCCGCTGCGACAGCTGCATCTGCATCTGGCGGATGCGGCCCTTGATCTCGGGGCTGCCTTCGCTTTCCTTGAGCTCGCGCTTGAGCTCCTCGCGGGTCATCTTCAGCTTCCGCAGCCAGTTCCACTTCTGGTACGGCGCGTCGATGGCCGCCAGCAGGCACATCGCCCCGGCGGTGGCCAGCAGCAGCTGCAAGGTGAAGCCGAACCCGCTGCTGGCCGCGCTCTCCAGCGGCATGCGCAGCAGCCCGCGCAAGCGGTCCATGCCATGCCACATGCACAGCCCGGCGGCGGTGCCGACGAATACGATCCGCAACAGGGACTTGGCCAGTTCGGCCAGGGCTTCCGGGCCGTACTGCCGCTTGAGCCCGTTCATCGGATTGAGCCGGTTGAAATCCGGCATCAGCGCCTTCTGCGAGACGCGCAGGCCCCCCATCACCACCGGGGCCACAAAGCTGGCCAGCACGCACACCAGGATCAGCGGTGAAATGGCCACCATCAACTTCAACAGGAGCCAGCCGGCGTGCCCGAACAGCGCGTCAGGGTTGCGGAACAGCGCCGCCTCCGGGGTCAGGGCACCACGCAACCAGCTGCGGGTGCCACTGCCGATGGTGCCGGCCATCGCGTAGATGGCCAGCACGCCCGCGCTGAACACCGCGGCGGTGGCCAGCTCGCGCGAACGCGGGATATTGCCCTGTTCGCGGGCGTCGCGCAGGCGTTTTTCGGTGGGAAGTTCGGTCTTTTCGCCGGACTGGTCGTTCTCGGACATCACGCGGCACGGAAGGGGAGCTTACTGTCTCCGTGCAAGAAGCGTTCCGCTGGCCGCGGCGCTCAGGGTTCGCTGTGGTCCACCGCCGGAAGCGCCACGCCGCCATGCAGCCGCATGAAGCTTTCGGCACTGACCGGCTGGCCGAGCTGGTTGCCTTGCAGGTAGTCGCAGCCCAGACGCTCGATATAGGTACGCTGGCCCTGCGTTTCTATGCCCTCGGCGACGACGTCCATGTTCAGCGCATGGCCCAGCGCGATGATGGCCGAGATGATCACCACATCCTCGTCGCTCTCCTCCACCGCCAGGATGAAGGCCCGGTCGATCTTCAACTCGGTGGCGGGCAGGCGCTTGAGCTGCAGCAGGCTGGAGTAGCCGGTACCGAAGTCGTCGATGGAAATGCCGATACCCAGCGCCGCCAGCGCGCGCAACGAGGTGGAGGTGGTGTCGGCATCGTGCATCACCACGCTTTCGCTGATTTCAAGGATCAGGCGCGAGGGGTGCAGTCCGTTGTGCTCCAGGATCTGGCGGACCTGGCCAAGCAGCTGGCCCGAACCGAGCTGGCGGCTGGACAGGTTGACCGATATCCGCCAGTCCTGGTGACCGGCATCCTGCCAGCTGCGCATCTGCCGGCAGGCCTCGTTCAACACCCACTGGCCCAGCGGCTCCATCAGGTCGTGCTGCTCGGCCAGCCGGATCACCCGTTCGCACGGGATCAGGCCATGTTCGGGATGGCGCCAGCGCAGCAGCGCTTCGGCCCCGCCGACACGGCCGCTGTTGGCATGGATGCGAGGCTGGTAATGCAGCAGCAGTTGCGGCGTGCCGATGGCCGAGCGCAGGTCCGCGAGCAGGCGGATATCCTGCTCGACGCTGCCCTTCATCCACTCGGCATAGACCGCGTGGATGTTGCGCCCGGCCTGCTGCGCGTGGCGCATCGCGATCTCCGACAGCGATACCAGCGACTGGCCGGCCTCGGTGTCGGCGCTGAGAAGGGCCACGCCGATACTGCAGGTCACGCGCATGTCGCGGCCGCCCACGCGCAGGGTGTTGATCGCGGTGATGACGCGCTCGGCCAGTCGTCTGGCCGCCGGCTCGTCCTCGATCGGCGTGGCGATCACGAACTGGTCGCCCCCGAGCCGGGCGACCAGATCCCCGGCGCACATCAGCTGCCTGAGGCGTTCGGACACGCCTACCAGGACGGTGTCTCCGACATGATGGCCGAAGGCGCCGTTGATCTGGCGCAACTCGTCCAGATCCAGCGAGAGCACGGCCAGGCTGTGGCCGGCGTCGCGGGCGCTGGCGATCTGCTGGTCGATCCGTTCAAGCGCCCGCTGGCGGTTGGGCAGGCCGGTCAGCGGGTCGTGCAGGTTGGCGTGGAACAGCTCCTTGCGCGCGTCGTCCAGCGAGGCGGCCAGCATCGAGTTGCGCAGGTGCAGCAGCCGGCTCCGGGTACGTTGTTCCAGCAGCGAGACCAGCAGCGTCACGCCGATCACCGCGACCGATACCACCACCACGAAGGCGGCCAGCCATTCGGTTGGCAGCCCGCCCGTACCGGCCGCGGCGCAGACACTGCCCTCGGCAAAATGCGCCGCGGCCATGCCGGTGTAGTGCATGCCGACGATCGCCAGCCCCAGCACGATAGCGGCGGCCAGACGCGCCGGCAGCGGGTGGTCGCTGGCGCGCAGGCGGAAGGCGATGAACAACGCGCTCCAGGAGGCGGCAACGGCGATCACGATGGACAGCGCGAACCAGAAACGGTCGTACTCGATCTGCGGATGCATGCGCAGGGCGGTCATGCCGAGGTAATGCATGCAGGCGATGCCTATTCCCATCAGCAGCGCGCCCAGCGCCAGCCGCAGATGCGGCAGGGTCGGGCGCGAGACCAGCCACAGCGCGAACAGCGCGCTGGCGATGGCCACCAGCAGCGATTGCAGCGTCAGCCACAGGTCATAGCCCACCGGGATTGGCAGGCGGAAGGCGAGCATGCCGATGAAGTGCATCGACCAGATACCCGCACCCATCGCGCCGCTGCCGGCCAGCAGCCACAGCGCGGCGCTGCGGCGGGAATCGGCGACGGACACGCGGGCGGCCATGTCCAGCGCCGTGTATGACGCCAGAATGGCGACCAGAACTGAAAGCACGACGAACAACGGGTTATAGCTGCCGACGAGCATCAGGACCCCTCCGGAGATGGCGCACCGCACCGTCCCGGTGCGAGGTGGCAGGCAGCTCCGCTGTCACGGCAGTACCCGCGCGGCTCCCAGACTACCTACACCATGGGGGGGGGAAGCAAGAGGCGGGCGTATCGGCGCGGCAAAAAGGGCCTCGGCCGGTCCGGATCAGCCGGTGACCTGGCGGGCGGTATCGAAGGCGGTGTCGAGCAGGCGTTGCACCGGCGGTCCCATTTCACCGGCCAGCAGCGCCAGCAGCAGCATGCCCAGCAGCAGGGATACCGGCAGGCCCAACTGGATCGGGTTCAACGCCGGGGCCGCGCGGGCCAGCACGCCGAAGGCCAGATTGACCGCCAGCATGGCCACCGTCAGCGGCAACGCCAGCGTCAGTGCGCCACGGAAGATCTGCAATGCGAGGGTGGGCGCCAGCGCCGCCATGGCGTGCGGATCGGGCAGGGCGGTGCCGATGGGCAGGGCCTTGTAGCTGTCCATCAACAGGGAAATCAGCGCCAGGTGGCCATTGGCGGTGAAGAACAGCAGGCCGAACAGCAGGTAGAACCATTGCCCGATCACGCCGGAGCTGCCGCCGCGCATCGGATCGTTCATCTGCGCAAACGCCAGCCCGGTGCCCTGCGCGACCATTTCGCCGGCCATCGCGCCGGCTTCGAAGATCAGCCGCAGCAGGAAGCCGATCGACACCCCGACCGCCAGCTCGCGGGCGATGGTCAGCACGGTGGCGGCGTCGAAGCCGTTCCACACCGGCACCGGCGGCAGGATCGGGGCCAGCGCCACCGACAGGGCGACCGCCAGCATCGCCCGTACCCGTGCCGGCACCGCGCGGGTGCCGACCATCGGCATCGCCATCAGCATGGCGCCCACGCGCAGCATCATCCACAGCACGTTGCCGATCAGGGCGAATGCCTGCTGCCCGTCGATGGCCATCTGGGTTGCGCTGTCCACGTGGCGGCCTATCCGATCAGATGGGGAATGCGCTGGAACAGCAAAGTGGTGAATTCCACCAGATGGCCGATCAGCAGGCTGCCCAGCGCAAACAGCGCCACGGTCAGGCCGGCGGCCTTGGCGACGAAGGCGATGGTGGGTTCATTGAGCTGGGTCGCCGCCTGGATCACACCGACCACCACACCGATCACCAGCACGGTGAGCAGCAACGGGCCGGCGACCCAGAGCGTGGCGACAAGGCCACCGCGCAGTTCGGTGAGGGCAAGTTCAGGGCTCAAGACATCGCTCCTCAGACGGCGTTGAAGCTGGCGGCAAGAGTGCCGACCACCAGTACCCAGCCATCCACCAGTACGAACAGCAGGATCTTGAAGGGGGCGGAAATGATCATCGGCGAAAGCATCATCATGCCCATCGACATCAGCACGCTGGCCACGACCAGATCGATGATCAGGAACGGAATGAAGATCAGGAAGCCGATCTCGAAGGCGGTTTTCAACTCGCTGGTGACAAAGGAGGCCACCAGCACCGGGAACGGGATCGCATCCGGGCTGGCGTAGGTACCGTGACCGGCCAGGCCGGCGAAGGTCATCAGGTCGGTATCGCGGACCTGCGCCAGCATGAAGGCCCGCAGCGGCTGGGTGGTCAGGGTCCACGCGGTCTGGAAGTCGATCTGACCGTCCAGATAGGGCGCCATGCCGGTGGACCAGGACTTCTCCCAGACCGGCATCATCACCATCGCGGTCAGGAACAGCGCCAGCCCCAGCAGGATCTGGTTGGAGGGCGTCTGCCCGGTGCCCAGCGCCTGGCGCAGCAGGCCCAGCACGATGATGATGCGGGTGAAGGCGGTCAGCACCAGCAGCATTGATGGCAGCAGGGTGATGGCTGTCATCAGCAGCAGGGTCTGCAGCGGCAGGCTGACCGGCTGGCTGCCGATCTTGCCGACGTTCACATCCGGCAGCATCGGCATCTGCGGGGCGGCCGGGGTGGCCAGGGCCAGCACCGGAAAGGCGACCAGCGCCAGCAGCAACAGCCACTGCCAGCAGGAAAGGCGGGAAAGACGATGACCCGACATGATTCAGGGTTCCTTGCGCAGCTTCTGGGCAAGCAGCTGGGCGAAATTCGGTAGTTGTTTGAAATTGGGCAGCGCCGGGGGCGGCGTCTGCGGCAATGGTCCGGATAGCTGGTGCAGGGTGCTGATACCGCCGGCGGTCACGCCCAGCAGCAGCTGCTGGCCGTTGACGTCCACCACCACCACGCGCTCCTTGGCGCCCACGTTGAGGCTGGCCACCACCTTCAGGCCTTCGGCCGGACGGAAACCGCCACCGGGCAGGCGCTTGAGCAGCCAGCCCAGGCCGACGATCAGCGCCAGCACCATCAGCAGCGCCAGCACCGCACCGAACATGCCCGGAGCGGTGCTCGCATGCTGGCCGACCGTCGCCGGCTGGCCTTGGGCCATGGCGGCCGGTGCGGCAGTGGCAAGCAGTGCGATCAACGCAGTCTCCGGATGCGCTCGCTGGGGCTGACCACGTCGGTCAGGCGCACGCCGAAGCGGTCGTTGATCACCACCACTTCGCCATGGGCGATCAGGGTGCCGTTGACCAGGACGTCCAGCGATTCACCGGCGCCGCGCTCCAGCTCCACCACCGAGCCCTGGTTGAGCTGCAGCAGGTTGCGG
Source organism: Stenotrophomonas pictorum JCM 9942 (assembly GCF_001431585.1). NCBI lineage: Bacteria > Pseudomonadati > Pseudomonadota > Gammaproteobacteria > Lysobacterales > Lysobacteraceae > Stenotrophomonas > Stenotrophomonas pictorum. The sequence goes on from NZ_LLXS01000045.1 coordinate 103,816, forward strand.
ATCGGCACGCGCGCGCGTCCCACTTCCAGTGACAGGGTCACCGGCACATCCAGGATCACATCCAGATCCAGATCGGTGGTGGCGACGCCATCTGCCCGCAGATCGGCGAACTGGGCCGGGGTAGCCTGCGGGGTTGCGGGGGTTTCGATGTCAGTCATGGGATTTTTCCTGGATCGCCGGCAGCGTTTTGCGGGTGCCCGGCGGTTGGGTTGCAGTGATCTTGATGGCGTTGCGTTCGTTGGCCACACCGAACTCGCCGGTGAAGACAGGGATGCCTTCCACACACAGCGGGACTTCCTGGGGCAGGTCGATGGGCAGGATGTCGCCGATCTTCAGCTGGGTGAGTTCGCGCAGGCTCATGCGGCGCTTGGCCAGCACGCTGGAAAGCTCGACTTCGGCCGAATTGAGCTGCTCGCGCAGCATCACCGCCCAGCTTTCGTCGCGGTCGTTGCGGTCGCTCTGGATGCCCGCATCAAGCAGCTCGCGGATCGGCTCCAGCATCGAGTACGGCAAGGTGATGTGGATGTCGCCACCGCCGCTCTCCAGCTCGACGTGGAAACGGCACACCACCACGTATTCGCGCGGACTGACGATGTTGGCGAAGTGGGGGTTGATCTCGGAGTTGATGTACTCGAAGTCGGTGTTCATCACCGGGCCCCAGGCTTCCTTGAGGTCGGCGAAGGCTTGCTTGAGCATCAGCTGGATCACCCGCATCTCGGTGGCGGTGAACTCGCGGCCCTCGATACGGGTGTGGTAACGCCCGTCACCACCGAAGAAGTTGTCCACCACCGCGAACACGAGGGTCGGTTCAAACACGATCAGGCCGGTGCCACGCAGTGGCTTGAAGCGGACCAGGTTGAGGTTGGTGGGCACATACAGCGAGTGCAGGTAGTCGCCGAACTTGATCAGCTCGATGCCGCGCACCGAGATTTCGGCCGAACGCCGGATCAGGTTGAACAGGCCGATACGCCACAGGCGCACGAAGCGTTCGTTGACCATTTCCAGGGTGGGCATGCGCCCGCGGATGATCCGGTCCTGGCTGGCGAAGTCGTAGGTGCGGGCTTCGCCGGGCGCCGGTTCCGGCTCATCGGTCTCCACTTTGCCCGAATCCACGCCATGCAGCAGCGCGTCGATCTCGTCCTGTGACAGCAGGTCATTGATGCTCATCGCAGCGCCTTACTGGGTCACGAAGCTGGTGAACAGCAGGTCATCGGCGCTTTTCTTGCCGGTTTCAGCGGTCATCAGTTTCTGTACTTCGGCCAGCGCCGACGCCTGCAGTTTCTCCTTGCCGGGACGGTCGGCGATCTGCTCCGGGCTGACCTGGGAAAACAGCATCAGCAATTTGGCGCGGATCGCCGGGGCGTGGGTTTCCAGCGCCTGCAGCGCGATCGGGTCGCGGGTCATCAGCTGGACTTCGACCTGCAGGTAGCGCGGGCCATCGATCGGACTGTTCATGTTGACCACGAACGCCGGGTCCAGGGCGTAGTACTGGGCCGGCGCCGGCTTGGCCGGTGCCGTGGATTTGGCGGGGCCCCCCTCCTTGGCCTGGGTGAAGTACCACACCGCGCCACCGGCAGCGCCAGCGGCCAGCAGCGCGATCAGGGCGGTGACCAGTACCGTGCGCTTGGGCTTGCCCGGGGCGTCCTTGGTGTCGGCGGATTTGCGGGATTTGTCGGCAGCTACGGCCACGATGTGCTCCTCAGGAATGCTCTCCAGTCAGATGCAAGTCATGTGCCGAACCGCGGGTGTGACGGGGAAAAGTGGGCGGCGTTGCCGCGCGTCAATGACGGGCGCCGGCGCCTTGCGTGGCGCCAGCGCGGAGGCGGCCGGAATGCGCAGCGCTCAGGCGTAGGCGTCAAGCAGCCCGCGCAGCCGCAGCGAATGGCCGCTCATGGCCGGCAAGGCGTCGTCGCTGGCGCCGTCGCGCACATCACCGCTGCCGCCGGCGTCCGGGCCCGCCGCATCGCGTTCCGGCGCACTCTGTTGCTGGCCGACATCGGCCTGGGCCAGCTGCAGCCCCTGTTCGCCCAGCATGTCGCGCAACCTTGGCAGGCTGCTCTCCAGCGCCTGGCGCACGTCGGCGTTGGCGCTGCTGAAGCTGGCATGCAGACGGTCGCCATCAAGCTGCAGCTTCACCTCGATCGGCCCCATTTCGTGCGGAGTGACGCGGATATGGGCATGGCCGATCTTCTGGTCGGCCAGCCAACCGATGCGGGCCCCGAAGGCGTCTTCAAACTCCGGACTGTTCACATCCGGGGTGACGCTTGTGGCGAGGACCACGGGTGCGGCCGTTGTGCGTGCTTCCGCGGTCGCCATGCTCTGCAGCATCTGCTGGAATGCCACTGGCGTGGGCGTTTCCTGCCGCTCTTCCACCTGCATGGGCGGGGCATTGGCCGGCAATGCGATCTGTCCGGGCACGGTGTCGATGACGGCTTCGCTGGCGGGGGGGGGGGCCGCAGGCGCGATGGCCGGCAGTGCCTGCCCGGGCAGCGGTCCGGTGGCGGGAGCGGCCATGGCGGTCGCGGCAGGCGTCGCGGCCGCTGCCGGCGCAGCGGATGCCGCTGGCGGCGGTACCGGTTCCAGCGGCACCGGGATCAGGCCGGACAGCCCCAGTGGTGGCCAGGGGGCGTCCTGGCTGTCATCAGGCGCCGCCGGTGCCGGTTTTTCGACATTGGTATTGCCTGACGCGTCTTCTTCCTGGATTTCGTCCTCGGATTCGGTGCTGGTGCCGGAATCCTGACGCGCTGCAGGGGTGTCGGCGGCGCAGGCGTTGTCGGCACCGGCCGGCGCGGGCGCGGCCGTCAGCAGTGCGTCGAAACCGGTCGCCTGTTTGCTGTCCGCGCGGCTGCCGGAGAGGGCGCCGGTCGTGTCCCTGGTGGGAGACGAGGCCGGTGCGCTGCTGATCGACAGCATGCTCATGCCGGTTCTCCGTCGTCGGTACGCTTTGCCAGGCGCGCGCGGCGTGCCCCCAGATCGTCCATCTCGCGCTGGTCGCGACGTTCGGCGACCTGCTTTTCCTGCGCCCGGTAGCTGGCGGCCAGCTGTTCGAGCACCTGCTTGTCGCGCGAGGCCAGCAGCAGGCGTGCGCGTTCGGCATCGACATGCTCGCGGTTGCTGTCCACGGTCTTGCTCTGTGTCTGTACCGCGTTGTCCAGCCGGTCCAGGAACGCGCGCCGGTTCATCAGTTGCGAGGCACTGGTCGCGGCCATCTGCGCATTGGCATATTCATCGGCGTACTGGCGCAGTTCGGACAGGCGCGACTGGTGCATTTCCAGGGTTTTCTGGCGCTCGGCCAGTGCCTTGGCCACTTCATCTTCGCGGTCCTGCGCATGGCGCAGCAGCGGGTCGAGACGACGGGACGGACTCATGCGGATTTCTCGCTATCTACCAACTGTTGCAATGCATCCAGGCTGTGGCCCAGATCGGCGGCGTTGTGCACGTCCTGGCCGAGGAATTCCATGATCTCCGGCCAGCGTGCCAGCGCCTCGTCGGTGACCGGATCGTTGCCGCGCTGGTAGGCACCGATGGCGATCAGGTCGCGGTTGGCCGAATAGGCCGCCACCAGCCGTTTGAGCTTGCGGATGCGCGCCCGCCAAGTGTCATCGGCGATGTCCTGGACCACACGGCTGATCGAGGATTCGACATCGATGGCCGGATAAAGGCCGCTGTCGGCGACCCGCCGCGAAAGCAGGATGTGGCCGTCAAGGATGGCGCGGGCGGCATCGGCGATCGGATCCTGCGGATCGTCGCCTTCGGTCAGCACGGTGTAGAACGCGGTGATCGAACCGCGGCCTTTGGCGCCATTGCCGGCGCGTTCGACCAGCGCCGGCAGCTTGGCAAATACCGACGGCGGATAGCCGCGGGTGGTCGGCGGCTCGCCCACGGAAAGGCCGATCTCGCGCTGGGCCTGGGCGAAGCGGGTCAGCGAATCCATCAGCAGCAATACATTCAAACCCTGGTCACGGAACCATTCGGCAATCGCGGTGGCACGGTAGGCGCCGTGCAGGCGCGCCAGCGGTGGCCGGTCGGCCGGGCTGGCCACCACCACCGCGCGGCGCAGACCCTCCTCGCCGAGGGTGGATTCGACGAAATCGCGTACTTCGCGACCACGCTCACCGATCAGGCCGACCACGATGACATCGGCCGCGGTGTAGCGGGTCATCATGCCCAGCAGGGTGGATTTGCCCACGCCCGAGCCGGCGAACAGGCCCACGCGCTGGCCGCGGCCGATCGGCAGCAGCGCGTTGATCGCACGCACGCCCACGTCCAGCGGCTGGGTGATGGGCTCGCGCGCCAGCGGGTTGATCGACACGCCGGCCATGCCGACGGTACCTTCGGCGCGGATCGGGCCCTTGCCGTCCAGCGGAATGCCGTCCGAATCGATGACGCGACCGAGCAGGCCTTCGCCGACTTCCACGCCGCCGCGGCGGAACGAGGGCACGACCCTGGCATTGGGCAGCAGGCCATGCAACTCGGCGCTGGGCATCAGATAAGTGCGGTCACCGGAGAACCCCACCACTTCGGCATCGACCCAGCCACCGTCGATGATTTCCACTTTGCAGCTGGCGCCCATTGGCGCTTCGCAGCCGACCGCTTCGAGGGTGAGGCCGACGGCGCGGCGCAGGACCCCTTCGCGGATCAGGCCACGGCCGTTTCCGGCCTCCGGCGCGATGCCTTCCAGGCGTGCGGCCAGGCGCAGATTGCGCGCGGCGGCCCACTCGGGCGGGGAGGGCGCGGCGCTCATTGGCCGGCTCCGGCGCGGCGCATGACGGTACCCAGTACCGAGCGCAGACGCGCATCGAGGGTGCCATCGATACGGACCGCTTCGGCATGCACGCGCAGATCGCCACGGCTCAGGCCCAGGTCCGGCACGAGCCGTTGCCCCTCCGGCAGCGACAGCAGCGGTGCCAGCGCGGCGATATCGTCCGGATGCAGGCGCACCTCGACATCGCGGTGGTTGCTGCCGACGGTGCTCAAGGCTTCGTGCACCAGCGCCGAAAGCAGTGATGGATCGGTTTCATATGCGCGGCCGACCAGGTTGCCGGCGATGCGGACCGAAAGGTCGCCCAGTGCGCCGACCACTTCATCCTCCAGACGCGACAGCGGCCGGGTGAAGTTGTCGAGGATGCCTTCGATCTGCGCGATCAGCCGGCGCACCTCGGCCTGGCCTTGTGCGTAGCCTTCGGCGTGACCTTCCTCGCGGCCGTCGCGACGCGCCGCATCCTGGATCGCCTCGATCTCCTCCAGTGTCGGCAGGTGCAGCGCCGGCGGCGCCGGCTCCTCGGGCAGCGGCTGCTCCGGAAACTCCTCGGACACGGTTTCGATGACGGCCGGAGCGGCCATCAGGTCCGGTGCATGCCAGCGGACGGCCGGACTCACAGCATCGCCTCGGCGCTGCCGCCCAGGGTGACCGTGCCCTCATCGGCCATGCGTTTGACGATAGCCAGGATCTCGCGTTGCGCCGTCTCCACATCCGACAGACGCACCGGACCGCGGGCCTCCATGTCTTCGAGCAGGATCTCGGCGGCACGCTGGGACATGTTGCGGGTGATCTTGTCGCGCACCTTGATGTCGGCGCCACGCAGGGCCAGACCCAGGCGCTCGCCGCTGACTTCGCGCAGTACCAGCTGCATTTCACGGTCGTCCAGGTCCACCAGATCGTCGAACACGAACATCAGGTCCTGGATGCGGCCGCCGAGCGGGGCATCGATGCGGCCGATCTCGGTGAGGATGACCTGGTCCTGGCCACCGTCCATGAAGTTCAGGATGTTGGCTGCGCACTGCACGCCGCCGATGTTGGAGGACTTCAGGTTCTGGTTGCCGGCGAACTGGCGCTCCATGATCTCGTTCAACTCGTTCAGCGCGTTCGGCGGGATGCCATCGAGCGTGGCGATACGCAGCAGCACGTCGACCCGGGTGCGTTCGGGCAGCAGCTTGAGCGCCTCGGCGGCCTGGTCGGTTTCCAGGTGCGCCATGACGATGGCGATGATCTGCGGATGCTCGTTGCGTACCAGGTCGGCCACCGCGCGCGGATCCATCCACTTGAGCGCGTCCAGACCGGTGGTGTTGCGACCCAGCAGGATGCGGTCGATCAGGTTGCCGGCCTTCTCGGTACCCAGCGCCTGCACCAGCATGTTGCGGATGTAGTCGTCCGAGCCGACCGACAGCGAGGTCTTGTTGCCCAGCGCGGCGCCGAACTCGTCCATCACCTGCTGCACCTGCTCGCGGGTGACATCGTTGAGCGTGGCCATGGCGATGCCGATCTTCTGCACCTCCTTGGGCTCCATGTGCTTGAGCACCTCGGCGGCATCCTGCTCGCCCAGTGAGAGCAGCAGCACGGCGGCGCGTTGCACGCCGGTCATCGGAATAACGTCAGTCATTGGCAACCCAACCCTTCACCACCTGCGCCACGCGCTTGGAATCGGCCTGTACCGCTTCGCGCGCCATCCGCAGGCGTTCTTCGTAGGCATCCACCGGCAATGCCAGCGGCGAGGGGGCATCCAGCTGCACACGGTCGGCAGCCAGTGCCGGCATCTCGGAATCGTCGTCCAGGATCTGCACATCGGCGCTGAGCGGATCGTCCTCGGCACCCGGCAAGGCCTTGGGCGGGCTGGACATCTGTCGCATGGCCGGGCGCAGCACACCAAACAGCAGGGCCAGCACCACGATCGCCCCCAGCACCAGACGCAGTGCATCGCGGACCTGCGGTTTCTCCCACCACTTCGGCGTTTCGACCGGCACCGGTTCACGCACGAACGGAGCGTTCATGACCGACACGGTATCGCCGCGCTCGGCGTTGAAACCGACCGCCTGCTTGACCAGCGCTTCCACGCGGGTGAGTTCGGCGGCGCTGAGCGGCTGATCGCTGAGCTTGCCGTTGGCACCGGCGCGCGGCACGTGATCGACCAGCACCGCCACCGACACGCGGTTGACGCGACCGGCCGGCTGGCGGGTGTGCTGCAGGGTGCGGTCCAGCTCGTAATTGCGGGTCGCGCTCTTGCTGCTTTCCGTAGCCGTGGCCGCGGTCGCCGCCGGGGCATCCGGACCGGGCGGGGTGTTGCTGGCGGCGCCGGGAATCCCCTGCGGGCCAGCACCGGCATTGGTGTTTTCGCTGATCTGCTCGCTGCGGACCTTCTGCGGCTCGGCGTTGTACAGCTCACGGGCCTCTTCGATGACCGAAAAATCCATGTCCACGCTAACCTCCGGATTCACCCGGCCGGCTCCGGTCATCGGCTCGAGCAGTTCGCGGATGCGCTGGTTGAACGAGGTTTCCAGGCGGCGCACCTGGTCGAACTGGGCGGCATTGAGCGCCGCGTCGCTGTTGGGGTCGGCGATGGTGAGCATGCGCCCGCTCTGGTCGACCACGGTCACCCGCTCCGGAGCAAGGTCCGGAATGCTGGAGGCCACCATGTGCACGATCGCATCGACCTGGTTGCGTTCCAGTTGCTGGCCGCCGCGCAGCTCCAGTACCACCGAGGCGCTGGCCACGTCACGCTGGCGGGTGAACGTGCTGGGCTTGGGAATGGCCAGATGCACGCGCGCATCGCGTACCGGACGCAGGGCGGTGATGGTACGCACCAGCTCGGTTTCCAGCGCATGCTGGTAACGGGCGTTCTCCACGAACTGGCTGACACCAAAGCCGGGATCGCGCTCCATCAGCTCAAAGCCCAGCCGGCCGCTTTCCGTCAGACCGGAACCGGCCAGCTTCAACCGCGCGTCATGCACGTTTTTTTCCGGCACGCTGATGGCGCCGGTGGCGGCATTGAGCTCGAACGGAATCTGCGCAGCGCGCAGCAGGTCGGTGGCCTCTGCCGTCGCCTTCTGGTCCAGCCCGGTGTACAGCGGCATCATCTGCGGCTTCTGCGCCCAGAAGAACACAAACAGGCCCGCCGCCACGGCGATGGCGATCATTGCCATCAAGCCCAGCCGTCGGGTGATCTGCAGACTCTGCAGGCGGTCGAACCATGCGCCGGCTTTTTCCGGATTGAGAGCGTCTCTGGAGAGCGCGAGTGCCATGCGGATCTATCCTTACAGCGGCATGTTCATCACGTCCTGGTAAGCCTGGACGAGACGGTTGCGGACTTCCACGGTGGCGCGGAAGGCGATCTGGGACTGTTGCGAAGCGACCATCACCTGGGCCAGGTCGGCACCGGGCTCACCGCGCTCGAAGGCGGCGGCCAGGGCGCCGGATTTCTGCTGGGCATCATTCACGCCCTTGATCGCGCCTTGCAGGGTTTGGCTGAAGGAGGGCGCATTGATTGCATTGCCTTCGCCCAGTCCCTGGATGGCATTGCTGCGGGCGATGTCCCCGGTCGGTGCGGCTTGGCTGACCTGGGTCTGCAGGGTGCGGATCTGGGAAAGAACAGAGGTGATCGAGTGGGACATCAGGCGGGATTCCGGAACGGGGTTGCTGCCTGTTCAACTGCAAGTCGCGTGCCTAAATTCGCGGCCCGGGGAATGGCTGCGGTGACGGGATGGGCCGTGCCGGGTGACGATTTCCCGTCGTCCGGTTTCTGGCGCTGCGCCAGGCCGGCGCTGGCCACAAAAAAACAAAGCGCCCCGGAGGGCGCTGTGTTCTGTGGTGACGGGATCAACCAGGAGTCGCTTCGTTGGACTCGCGCTCGATGCCGTACTTGCGCAGCTTCTCCACCAGCGTGGTGCGGCGCAGACCCAGCAGCTGCGCGGCATGGGCGACGACACCGCTGGTGCGTTCCAGTGCCTCGTTGATCAGCGACAGTTCGATGGTGGCCATATGATCGCGCAGATCGATGCCAGTGTCGGGAAGGTGGGTTGCGGCGGGAATGCCGGCACCTGTTGCAGCCTCTGCCGCCGGTGTGGCTTCGGCTTGTGCGCCCAGTCCGATCAGCGGCCGCTCCTCGTCCAGCGCGGCCGCTGGTGCTGGCGGATGATCGCCACGGTAGCGGGCAGGCAGGTCCTGCACCCGCACCAGGCCACCGGGATGCAGCACCGCCAGCCGTTCAACCAGATTGGTCAGCTCGCGCACATTGCCCGGCCACGGGTGGCGGGCCAGGGCTTCCAGCGCTTCGACGGTGAAGCGGACTTCGCCGCGACCGGTGCGTGCCAGCTGGCCTGCGATGGTCTCCACCAGCGCCGGGATATCGGCGGTGCGTTCGCGCAGCGCCGGCACATCGATCGGGAACACGTTGAGGCGGTAGAACAGGTCCTCGCGGAACTTGCCGTCGGTGATGCGCGACTCCAGGTCGCGATGGGTCGCGGCGATCACACGCACGTTGCAGCGGATGGTCTGGTTGCCGCCGACGCGCTCGAAGCTGCGCTCCTGCAGCACGCGCAGCAGCTTGACCTGCATCGGCAAACTCATGTCGCCGATCTCATCCAGTAGCAATGTGCCGCCCTCGGCCATCTCGAAGCGGCCCTTGCGCGCGCTCAGGGCGCCGGTGAAGGCACCTTTCTCGTGGCCGAACAGTTCGCTTTCCAGCAGGTCCGGCGGAATCGCGCCACAGTTGATCGCCACGAACGGGCCATCCCGGCGCGGCGAGCGCTGGTGGATGGCGCGCGAGACCACTTCCTTGCCGGTGCCTGACTCGCCCAGCACCAGCACCGTGGTGTCGAACGCGGCAACCTGGTCGATCAGCTGGCGCAGTTCCACCACTGCCGGACTGCTGCCGGTGGGGCCGCTTTCCTGCGCGGCGCCTTGTTGATGCTCGGTATCGAGCCGCTTGAGGCTGGCGCGGCGCAACAGCGCTTCCATCTGTGCGTGGCGCAGCGGCTGCTCCAGCGGCCACACATTGGCCTCATGCAGGCCGTAGTGGCGGGCGAAGGCCAGCGGATCACCCTCGGCCAGCAGTACCGGGGGCGGCATCGAGGTCTGCGCCAGCCAGGCGAAGAATGGCGCGGCCCGGGTGCTGTCTTCCAGATGCCCGACCACGATCGCCATCCAGTCGTTTGCACGGTGGCGACGGGTGTCGATGTCGTCGGCCTCGGTCACCCAGCGCGGGGTGAAGTCCATGAACTCCAGCAGCGCCACGGTACGTTCGGCACGGACGCCGTCACCATCAATGACGAGGATGCGTGACTCACTCATTGCTGTCTTCCTGCCTGAGGCTTTCCAGGATCGGCATGACCTCCTGGATGTAGGAAAGCTTGCTGACGAAATTGTCGGCGCCCGCACGCAGGGCGTGCTCGCGGTGTTCGACATCGTCGAAATGGCTGGCAATGACGATGTACGGGGCATCGTCCTGGGTCTTGATCAGCCGGGTGGCCTGCAGGCCGCCCATTTCCGGCATCGCCAGATCCATCAGTACCACCTGCGGGCGCAGTGCCTCGGAGCGCTCGATCGCCTCCAGCCCGTTGGCGGCACTGCCGATGATCTGCACCCATTCCACTTTGCGGAAATGGCGCATCGCGGCGTTGATGAAGCCTTCATGGTCATCGACCAGCAGCACGGTGAGCTTGTTCATGGAGTTCCTTGGTTCTCAGCCCGCGCGGGCCAGTTGGGGCTTGGCGTTCTGCCGGCGACGTTCGCGGGCCGGAGCGATATCAAGCTGCTCGCGGTATTTTGCGACGGTTCGCCGCGCGATGTTCACCCCCTGGCGCGCCAGCAGCAGGGCGATGGCCTCATCGGCCAATGGCCGAGCGGGCGGTTCGGCGTCGATCAGGCGTTTGACCATGGCCTTGACCGCTTGGCCGGAGATGCTGGCGCCCTCCAGTCGCACCGCGAAGAAGTGCTTCAGTTCGAAGGTGCCGCGCGGGGTCTGCAGGTATTTTCCGGAGGTGATGCGCGAGACGGTGGACTCGTGCATGCCGATGGCGTCGGCCACTTCCTTCAGGGTCAACGGCGCCATGGCTTCTTCGCCGCGCATCAGGAAGGCGGCCTGGCGCTCGACCACCACCCGCGCGGTACGCAGCAGGGTGTCATAGCGCATGGACAGTCCGCGGGTCAGCCAGCGTGCCTCCTGCAGCTTTTCACGCATCGGCTGTGCAGCTTCGCCGGCACTGTCGATGACCGCCTGTTCGTAGGCCGGGTTGATGGCCAGGCGCGGTGCGGTGCCGTGGTTAAGCGCCACGCGCCACTGGGCGTCGGCGTGCCAGACCACCACGTCGGGAATGATCCGGGTGTCTTCCTGCGGCATCAGGCTGTCGCCGGGACGCGGCTGCAGCGACAACACCAGCCGGAATGCCTCCAGCACATCCTCCAGCTCGGCATCCAGCTCACGGGCGATCGCGGCGTAGTCGTGCGAGGCCAGCCGCGCCAGGTCGCCGGCCAGCAGGCGGGTGGCCAGATGGCGGGCCGGCACGCAGCCGGGCAGGGTGGACAGCTGCACCTGCAGGCTTTCGCGCAGGTCCACCGCGGCCATGCCGCACGGGTCCCCGGTCAGCAGGCGTTGGCGGATGGATTCCACATGGGCGCCGTCACGGTCGAAGCGGGCGCTGGCCAGCAGGGTCAGCGAGGCGAGCGGCGCATCCAGATAGCCGGCGTCATCGCAGTGTTCGAGCCAGAACGCGGCGATTTCCAGATCGCCTTCATCCAGATCCAGCGCAAGCTGGCGCAGCAGGCGGACATGGGGGTCGCTGGATTCGCCGGCGGCGATGCGTGCGGTACGGTCGTCCTCACCCTCGTTCCAGCCACCGCCGGCGACATCCCACATCGAGCTCTCGGGCAGTTCATCGAAAGCGGCAGCTTCGACCTGTGCATCGGCAGCAGGCGGCAGGTCATCGGCCGTCGCGTGCTCTTCCACCATCTCCAGCAGCGGATTGTTCTCCAGAGCCAGACGCACTTCCTGTTCCAGCTGCATGCCATTGAGCTGCAGCAGACGGATGGATTGCAGCAGCGCCGGGGTGAGGTGGAGCTGTTGCCCGAGCTGGGCGGAAAGCGTGGTCTTCATGGGGCGACACCAACACGTGAAAAATACGTTATGGAACGCATCTTGCGTGGGCGGTGTCAGGGTTTGAATCGGTGCAAACCTGATGCCGGTAGTCGAATCACCGACGCCATGTCGGGGATTACCTTACGCCGGGACGTAATCCTGACGCGCCGGAAAGCCGCAACCCCTTGTATTGCAGTGTTCTGGGGGGCGCGGGGGAGGGCGGGTGACGGAATTCCGGAACTGTGACGTCAGGCCACAACCGCGCCCGCCGGTTTTACGCCAGCTCCTGCTGATGGCGCGCGGCGAACAGCAGCAGGTCATTGGCACGGCGGCAGCCCAGCGCTTCCATCATCCGCGCCCGGTGGGTTTCCACGGTTTTGACGCTGATACCCAGGTCGGCGGCGATCTCTTTGGTGCTCTGACCGTTGCCAAGCTGGCGCAGGATCTGGCGTTGCCGCGGCGAGAGCGCCGCAACGCCGGTCGGACGCTCCCGGCTGAGCATCGGTGCCAGCATCTTTGCCGAGATCTGTGGGCTGAGGAACAGCTGCCCGGAATAGGCCGCCCGCAGCGCCAGCTCCAGTTCCTGCGGGGCGGCATCCTTGACAATGAAGCCGACCGCGCCGCGGTCAAGTGCATCACGCACATGCGCGGTGTCATCGTGCATGGACATCATCACGATGCGCGCGTCGGGAACCCTCGATCGGATGTCCGACAGCGCTTCCAGGCCGCTGCGACCGGGCATCGACAGATCCATCAACACCAGTTCGGGTTGATGGAATACCGCCATTTCCACTGCCTCATCGGCGCTGCTGGCTTCAGCGATCACCTGGATGCCGGCAAAGCTCTGCAGCAGCCGGCACAGACCGGCGCGCACCAGGGTGTGGTCATCGACGATAAGAACGCGCACTGGGGCAGGCATCGGCAGTGGGTAGGCGGTCACATTAGCCGAGTGGCTGCCGCAGCGCCAACCGGCGGTCAGCGCACGCGCCGGATGCCGGCGATCTGACGCCGATGCAGGCGGAACAGGTGGCGTTCCACGGCCGCGGTCAACGCGTCGCTGGTCGGGTGCAGGCGCAGCCACAGGTGATGGATGCCATCGGTTTGCTGTTCCGCAACCAGTTGCACCGGCAGCTCGATATGGTCGGGCAGCCAGTCGGCCGGCTGCAGCCGGATCACTCCGGCGCTCCCGGGGGCCGCGCCGCTGCCGTGTGGCGACGCCAGTCGCAGGCCCAGCCGGGACCACTTCAGATTGCAGGTCGGCAGGGGCGCCGTGGATTGCTGCAACAGGCGTCCCAGCAACACCAGGGCCAGATCCAGGCGCGCTTCCAGGCGCTGCAGCTGGGCACTGCCCTCAAAACGCTCCTCGCCGTCATCGGCACCCCGCGAGTCCTCCACCAGTGCGACGCTGCGCAACAGCATTTCCGCGTTGCCCGGGCGGCGTACCTGGACGCCGGCCTCGAATTCGGCCGGCACCGCAAGATCGCAGCTGAGCGTGTCGGCAAACAGCTCGGTTTCAGCGGCGGACGGCGAGGCGGGGGCGTTCATGCCAGCGATTCTGCCTGATGATAGGCCTGCACGGCGCGTACCGACTGGTGGCCGGCACGCAGCTGGGCTGCAGCGGCATCACGGCGGTCAGTCATATCGGCGGTCAACGACTGCTGCATTTCCAGCAGTGAGCGCAATGCACCGGCCTGCGCCTCGCCACCGTTGGCGGCGATGTACTCGCGTACCTGCAGATCGTGATGGGCGACGATGCGCTGCGCCAGCTCGTGGTCTTCTTCGCCCAGCGCGATGCGCAGGGATTCCAGGCTGCTGTAAAGCGCCTCCAGCCCGGCGTCGTTGGTCATGGTGGACTCAGGCATGGGAAGCGGCCGGACGCTGGCGCTGGGCGAGGGGGATCGCGTTCCAGGCCGATTCGATTTCGCCCAGCAGGCGCAGGGTTTCGTGCAACGCGGAGGGATCGTTGTGCAGATTGGCTTCGGTCAGGCGCTGGGCGATGTAGTCATACAGCGCGGACAGGTTGCCGGCCATTTCTCCGCCGGCTTCGTGGTCCAAGGTGCCGTTGAGGTGGCCGACGATGGCGCAGGCTTCGCCAATGGCTTTGCCCTTGCGGGCCTGGTCGCCCTGCAGCAGGCAGGCCTCGGCCTGTCGGATGCGTTCACAGGCGCCGCTCAGCAGCAGCGCCACCAGTTTGTGCGGATCGGCGTCCGAGACGCTGCTCGTCACTCCCACCTTGCGATATTGCTCTGCGAACTGGCGGCTGGAACCGTACATGGGTCGGAATCTCCTTTATGCCCGCCCCGCGCTCATGGATGGGCGACGGGGGGCGCCAACAGGCGCCGGGGCGATGCGATGCGGGGTGTCGCTCTTTCTATCGGCCCGGTTGGCCCGGGCTTGAGGGCGGTGCGGGGATGTCTACTTGGACTTGGGCGCCAGTGCGGCCAGCTGTTGGCTCAGGTAATCGCTGGTGCTCTGCATTTTCGCCACCATCGTGTCCATCGCGGTGAACTGCCTGGTGTAGCGGTCGGAAACCTTCTCCATGCGTGCATCCAGGTTGTCCAGGTCGCTCTCCAGCTTCTTGATCTGCTTGTTCAAGCCTTCGGTGCGCAGGCTCAGGGAGCCGTGGGTGGCATCGAGCTGGCTCTTCAGTACGGTCTTCAAACTGCTGGCCAGGCTTCCTTTCTCGCCCAGCAATGTATCGGCGGCCGTGGGGTTGGCGGCCATCGCCTTGTCGAATTCGCCGGCATCCAGGCTCAGCGTGCCTTCCTTGGAAATGCTGATGCCCAGGGCCTTGAGCTGCGTGACATTGCCGCCGACCAGGTTGCGCATCTGCTGCTGCAGGCCACGCACCATCGCATCGCCGGTCAGGGCCGAGGCGGTGTTGCTGGTGGCGTTGTAGCTGCTGCTCGACTTGAGTACGCCCATAGTCGCGTTGTAGGCGGCCACAAACCCCTGCAGGTTTGCTTTCAGCGGCGCGTTGTCCTGGCTGACCGTGAGTGTCTTGGTCACGCCGACGTCAGCCTTGCTCAGGCTCAGCGTCACGCCGGGGATGATGTCGGTGATGCTATTGCTGCTGGAGGTGCGCTCGAAGCCGTCGACGCGGACCAGTGCATCGGTGGCCGCCTGCGGTTGCTTCAACCCGTTGCTCATGTTGCCGGGGTTGCCATCCCAGGTCAGCGCTGAAAGTCCGCCATTGCCACCGGTGGTGGACAGTTTCAGTGCGCCCGCGGTGCCCGGATCGGTCGCGTTCAGCACCAGATGCTGGCCACCGTCGGCGGTGATGACGCTTGCACTGACACCCTTGCCGCCGGCGGCCTTGTTGATGGCCGCGGCGATATCGGACAGGGTGCTGCCTTCGGCGATCTCCACATTCAGCGCGCTCTCGCCCCAGGCGATGGAAAGCGTTCCGTCACCGACGGCCGCGTCCTTGGCGAACGCGCCTGAGGTCAGCTTTTGCGCCTGGGCCAGGCTGGCCACCTCGATGCTGTAGCTGCCTGCGACCGCGCCAGTCCCGATGCTGGCGGAGAATCCCGCGCCTTCGGCCACGCTCGACTTGAAGGCCGGGCTGGTGGCGCTCTTGCCAAATGCTTCCAGCGCGGTTTGCAGGTTGCTCAGCCCGCTTTTGATATTGCCCAGCGCCGACAACTTGGCGGTGGCGGCCGTGCCGGCACTGTTGATGCGGTTGGCGGTCGGTGCACGCTCGGCGGCGACCAGCTGCGCGACGATGGTGGGGATGTCGAGGCCGGAGCCGATTGTATTCAGAGCCATGGTTTTCCTTGCGGGCCAGATGGCCGTCGTGGTGGCCAGGCAGGCCTGTGAGGTCTATCGGCCAGTGGCCGGCAGACTTGAGGGCACTGCCGGCATGACGGCGTGACGAGTCCCCAGCACTCGTGCAAATTCTGTGCCGCACCCGCAGATGCGGACGACGGAGCTGCGGCGGCAGGATGGTCGCCGCCGTGTGCCGGTGCTATGCCGTCTGACGTTTTCACCGATAAAGAAAAGGCCCCTCCGGAGAGGGGCCTTGGGTGTTGCCTGAAACGTGGTATCTGGCGGGATCAGCCCAGCAGGCTCAGTACGTTCTGGGTGGAGCTGTTGGCCTGGGCCAGCATGGCGGTACCGGCCTGCTGCAGGATCTGTGTGCGGGTCAGCTCCGCAGTTTCCTTGGCGTAGTCGGTGTCGCGGATACGGCTGCGCGAGGCCGACAGATTTTCCGAGGTGGCGTTGAGGTTGGCGATGGTCGAGGTGAAGCGGTTCTGGATCGCACCCATGTCGGCGCGCGAGGCGTTCACCGCATTCAGCGCCTTGTCGACGATCTGCAGCGCTTGCTGCGAACCGGCGAAGCTGGTGATGTCCAAATCCTTGGCGTACTTGGCGTCTGCTGCGGTAATGGCGCCTGTGACAACACTTGCACCGGCCGCAACGTTCGTCGGGATGCCAGTGACGGTCATCGAGTCGCCCACCTTGCCTTCTTTCCAGGAGGACAAGGCGAGGTTGCCAGTGGCATCAACCTTGGCATTGACGCCGCTTTCGCCGCTCTTTGCGTTGATTGCTGCTGCCAGTGCGTTCCCGATAGCAATTTTGCCAGCAGCTTGCGCGTCAGCTTGTGCGGTGCCACCGGTAAATACGCCAGAAGCGGGAACTTCAATAGCATCCAATTTGATGCCGTTGATCTCGATAGCTCCGGCGGCAACTGAGACGGCGTCATAGGTGAAGTCGGTAACTGGCGTGCCAGCCGTGGTAGCCGGTGTTGCCAAGGTAATGGAACCCGAAGCGAACATCGCGCCACCCAGCGCATCCTTACTGGCATTGATGATGGTGTTGATGCCGATGGTCTGGCCGGCATCGGCGCCGATCTGGAACAGCGCGCCGGAGAATGAGCCATCCAGCAGGGCGGTGCCGTTGAAGTTGGTCTGGCGCGAGACGCGGTCGATTTCCGAGACCAGCTGGGTAACTTCGGCCTGCAGGGCCTTGCGGTCGGAATCGGAGTTGGTGGCGTTGGCCGACTGCACGGCCAGTTCACGCACGCGCTGCAGGTTGTTGCCGATTTCGACCATCGCGCCTTCAGCGGTCTGGGCGAGCGAGATGCCGTCGTTGGCGTTGCGCACGGCCACGTCCAGACCACGGATCTGGGTGGTGAAGCGCTCGGAGATGGCCAGGCCGGCGGCATCGTCCTTGGCGCTGTTGATGCGCATGCCCGAGGACAGGCGCTGGATGCTGGTGGCCAGGCTGTTGCCGCTGGTGGTCAGGTTGCGCTGTGCGTTCAGCGACATCACGTTGGTATTGATTACTTGCGCCATGGTGGCAATTCCTCTTTGGTGTCTGATCCGGCACAGCTGCCAGGCCGGTGTTGTGCAGTGTGGCAAGGCCGGAAGGCATTGCCGCTGCTGTAATCAATAACGGCACTTGACGCGCAGGCTTTAGTGCTGGTGCAACGGAAATACGGTTTTCCGCTTGCGGCCGACATTCGCCCGGGCAACGGAATGCGCCCGGGATGTTTGACGTGGGCAGCGGTTGTGGTCCACATCGCCCCGGATGCAGAGCGCCTGTGTGCAGGGTGTCTACGGGTGCGATGACGGGCTTGCGATCCGCATATCGCGTCAAAACAGAAAGGCCCCTCCGGAGAGGGGCCTTGGGTGTTGCCTGAAACGTGGTGTCTGCCGGGATCAGCCCAGCAGGCTCAGCACGTTCTGTGTGGAGCTGTTGGCCTGGGCCAGCATGGCGGTACCGGCCTGCTGCAGGATCTGCGTGCGGGTCAGTTCGGCCGTTTCCTTGGCGTAGTCGGTATCGCGGATACGGCTGCGCGAGGCCGACAGGTTTTCCGAGGTGGTGTTCAGGTTGGCGATGGTGGAGGTGAAACGGTTCTGGATTGCACCCATGTCAGCGCGCGAGGAGTTCACCGCGGTCAGGGCTTCATCAACGATGGAGAGAGCTTGCTGTGCGCCGGCGATACTGGACACATCGAGGTCCTTGGCGAATTTCGAAGCATTGACAGTAACAGTTGGAGTGGTTGGGGCGCCGGTTACAGCGGCAGCAGCGGTATCGGCATCTTTCCAAGTGCCTGCATCGATCTTGACTTTGCCTGCACTATCATCCTTGATCGAGACAAAGTTGACCTTGGTTTTGTCCGTCTTATCGACCTCGGCGTAAACGCCGGTCTGATCCATTTTTTCGTTTGCGGCGGCAGCGATTGCCTTCGCTAGGTCAGCTTTTGTTGCAGCGTCGTCAGCACCGGCAGCAACTGAGATATTACTCAGCGTAACTTCCTTGCCATCCGTGCCGGTGATTTTGAACCCAGTGATATCGACACCCTTGGTAGCGGTGTTGACCGCAGTGATGTCTGCCGAACTGAACTGACGACCTCCAAGAGAGTCCTTGCTTGCATTGACGATGGTGTTGATGCCGATGGTCTGGCCCGCGTCGGCGCCGATCTGGAACAGGGCGCCGGAGAACGAACCATCGAGAAGGGCGGTGCCGTTGAAGTTGGTCTGGCGCGAGACGCGGTCGATTTCCGAGACCAGCTGCTTGACTTCCGCATCGATTGCCTTGCGATCCGAATCGGAGTTGGTGGCGTTGGCCGACTGCACGGCCAGTTCACGCACGCGCTGCAGGTTGTTGCCGATTTCGACCATCGCGCCTTCAGCGGTCTGCGCCAGCGAGATGCCGTCGTTGGCGTTGCGCACAGCCACGTCAAGACCGCGGATCTGGGTGGTGAAGCGCTCGGAGATGGCCAGGCCGGCGGCATCGTCCTTGGCGCTGTTGATGCGCATGCCCGAGGACAGGCGCTGGATGCTGGTGGCCAGGCTGTTGCCGCTGGTGGTCAGGTTGCGCTGTGCGTTCAGCGACATCACGTTGGTATTGATTACTTGTGCCATGGTGGCGATTCCTTTTTGGCGTCTGATCCGGCACAGCTGGACGGCCGGTGTTGTGCAGTGTGGTAAAGCCGGAGGGCATTTCCGCTGCTGTAATCAATAACGGCATTTGACGGGCGGGCTTTAGTGCAGGACCGATGAAATTGCGGATTCTTGGCTGCGCTCATACAAGGAATGTCCCGGGCCTCTGTCGGCACTACAGGTTTCTGGATCCGCTGCGGCTATCCAGGTTGTAAAAGCGGGGGGACTGGCATTGACCTGCTGCCGGGCACGTATCAAGAAGGCCCCTCCGGAGAGGGGCCTTGGGTGTTGCCTGAAACGTGGTGTCTGGCGGAATCAGCCCAGCAGGCTCAGCACGTTCTGGGTGGAGCTGTTGGCCTGGGCCAGCATGGCGGTACCGGCCTGCTGCAGGATCTGCGTGCGGGTCAGCTCGGCCGTCTCCTTGGCGTAGTCGGTATCGCGGATACGGCTGCGCGAGGCCGACAGGTTTTCCGAGGTGGCGTTGAGGTTGGCGATGGTCGAGGTGAAGCGGTTCTGGATCGCACCCATATCGGCGCGCGAAGAATTCACTGCGGTCAGTGCTTCATCAACTACCGACAGGGCGCGCTGGGCACCGGCAACGCTGGAGATATTCACAGCGCCAACGGTATCGCTGACGGCAGCGTCGACCTTGATCGCCGAGATGCCGGTAAAGGCGGGGGCCAGAGTGGCGTCTGTGGTGGTGCCTGCGCTGAACTCAAATGCTTTTCCTGCTTTCAGCGAGGTCAGCGTCATCACGCCAGCATCGTCAACGGAAGCATAGACGCCCGTCTGATCCATCTTGTCATTCAGTGCATTGACCGTCTTTTTGGCCATGTCGATAGCTGATTCGCCAGCTTTGAACGTGATATCGCCGATGTCGATACTGTTGAGTTTCAGGCCGGTGACCTTGCCATCCGCAGTAGCAGCGGCGCCGTAGATCGCTGCAGCGCTCTTCTGTTCGGCTGCGTAATTGGCCTTGCCCAATGCGGCGGTGCTGGCATTTACGATGGTGTTGATGCCGATGGTCTGGCCAGCATCGGCGCCAATCTGGAACAGGGCGCCGGAGAAACTGCCGTCCAGCAGGCTGGTGCCGTTGAAGTTGGTCTGGCGCGAGACGCGGTCGATTTCCGAGACCAGCTGGATGACTTCGGCCTGCAGGGCCTTGCGGTCGGAGTCGGAGTTGGTGGCGTTGGCCGACTGCACGGCCAGTTCACGCACGCGCTGTAGGTTGTTGCCGATCTCGACCATCGCGCCTTCGGCGGTCTGGGCCAGCGAGATGCCGTCGTTGGCGTTGCGCACGGCCACGTCCAGACCACGGATCTGGGTGGTGAAGCGCTCGGAGATGGCCAGGCCGGCGGCGTCGTCCTTGGCGCTGTTGATGCGCATGCCCGAGGACAGGCGCTGGATGCTGGTGGCCAGGCTGTTGCCGCTGGTGGTCAGGTTGCGCTGTGCGTTCAGCGACATCACGTTGGTGTTGATTACTTGGGCCATGGCGGCGATTCCTCTTTGGTGTCTGATCCGGCACAGCAGTACGGCCGGTAGTGTGCAGTGCGGTAAAACCGGAAGGTGTTGCCGCTGCTGGAATCAATAACGGCGCTTGACGCGCAGGCTTTAGCCGGATCGTAAGAAATGTCAGCACGCTGGGCAGGCATCCGCGCGACAGCCAGACGTGGCGTTGAAGTCGCCGGGCATACATCGCCGCCAGTGGGTTCGATTTCAGAACAATCGAGCAAAAATCGCTCGACGCCGGACGAAAATCGGGCGTGCGCGACCAAAAAATGGTCGGTGTCGACCAGAAATCGCTCGTGAGCGAGCAAAAACGGTCGTCGTCGACCGCCAAACGGTCGCGGGCGGGCAAAAACGGGCACTGCGGGCCGATCAGCGGCCGGGGACAGTCCTCCGTCTGACTGCCCGGGCGGGAAGATCCCGCGCCCAGAGAGGGAGCGGGCAGTTCCCTATCCGGGACCGCTTCTGAACCGAGCATCGGTGCGGCGCAGCCAGTTGGCGAAGGAGCGCCGGGGTCCGGCCCGGCAGTGGGGTCGATGGCGAGGCGCGATACCGATCGCAAGCCCAGCGGCGGTTGGGTTCCGGCAGCCTGGGGGTGGAGCCGCGGTTGGTGGCGTGGACTACTTGCGCCGCCAGCCGGGTGCCCGAAGGGGCGTGGCAGTGCTGTATCGGAAACGGAAAGGGCCCCTGCAAGAGGGGCCCTGGGTATTGTCGATGTAGCGTCAGTTCTTACTGCTGCAGCAGGCTCAGCACGTTCTGGGTGGAGGTGTTGGCCTGGGCCAGCATGGCGGTGCCGGCCTGCTGCAGGATCTGCGTGCGGGTCAGCTCCGCGGTTTCCTTGGCGTAGTCGGTGTCGCGGATACGGCTGCGCGAGGCCGACAGGTTTTCCGAGGTGGTCTGCAGGTTGGCGATGGTGGAGGTGAAGCGGTTCTGGATCGCACCCATCTCGGCGCGGGCCGAGCTGACCGCGGTCAGGGCTGTGTCGATCACGTCGATGGCGCGCTGCGCGCCGACGAAGTCGTTGACGTCCAGATCCTTGGCGGCAGTGGCGGTGGCGGACAGAACGCCGCCGCCGCCCGGGGCGGCATCTTCCACCAGGCCGTATTCGGCCAAGGTATTGGTGCCACCGGTGACGGTGAACGTCTGCCCGCCCTTGAGCGACGACAGGGTCAGCACGCCGTCTTTATCAGCCTCGGCGTAGATGCCGGTCTGGTCGAGCTTGGCGTTGATCGCCTGGGCGATGGCGTTGCCCATCTCCTTGGCGGTCGCACCCATGGCGTAATCGACATCACCGATGGTGACCGGAGTGGCATTGCCATCATTGGTCACGGTGATGGTCAGTCCGGTCAGGGTGCCGGCGGCAGCCGCCGGCGAAAGCGTGCTGGCCGCATCACCGACGTAGTTGTCAGCGAAGAAGCTGGTGCCCAGTGCGTCGGCGTTGGCATCGACCAGGGCGTTGATGCCGATGGTCTGGCCGGCGTCGGCGCCCACCTGGAACAGCGCACCGGCGAAGGTGCCGTCCAGCAGGGTGGTGCCGTTGAAGTTGGTCTGGCGGGCGACGCGGTCGATTTCGGCCACCAGCTGCTTGACCTCGGCATCCAGCGCCTTGCGGTCGGAGCTGGAGTTGGTGGCGTTGGACGACTGCACGGCCAGCTCGCGGATGCGCTGCAGGTTGCTGCCGATCTCGACCATCGCGCCTTCGGCGGTCTGCGCCAGCGAGATGCCGTCGTTGGCGTTGCGCACGGCCACATCCAGGCCGCGGATCTGCGTGGTGAAGCGCTCGGAGATCGCCAGACCCGCCGCATCGTCCTTGGCACTGTTGATGCGCAGGCCCGAGGACAGGCGCTGGATCGAGGTGGCCAGCGACGCGCCGCTGGTGTTCAAGTTGCGCTGTGCGTTCAGCGACATGATGTTGGTGTTGATGACTTGGGACATGGCGTTTCTCCGTTGTGGTCGTGCGCTTGCGTCGTGTGAGGTAGCGGGTGCTGGGCGGGTAGAGGAATCAGCGGATCATGTTGAACAGCGACATCGACTGCATCTGGGTGAAGATGGTCTGGGCCGCCTGTAGTGCCGCGCCTTCGAGCTTGTATTGCCCGATGGCTTCGGCGTAATCGAGGTCGCGCAACTGCGACAGCGAGGTTTGCAACGTCACCGAATTGGCCTCGCGCAGGGCGGCGGCGTCATCGATGGATTTGAGCTGGGCGCCACCGGCGGCGCGGGCGTCGATCAGTGCCTCGGCGGCGCGGGACACATCTCGGATGCTGGCCTGCAGCGCGTTCTGCTGCGCGGTGCGCCCGGCCAGCGTGGAGGTGTCCATTTCCAGGGTCTGCACCAGTTTGTCCAGCGTGCTGAACACATCGCGGGTGCCGGCCGGCCCGGCGTTGAACGCGTCGCCAGCCACCGGGGTGCCTTCAATGCGCACCCGTAGCCCTTCGAAAACGATGTCTTCGCCGCTGGCATAGTTGCCGGTGCCGACGACGGTATTGCTGGCATCGACCACCTCGTAGGTATCGGCGGCGGTGAAACGCAGGGTGTAGCTGGAGCCATCCCAGCTGCCCGAGCCGTCACGGCTGACGTCGGTCAGCACCGCCTGCCCGGCGTTGCCGGCCACCGCGCCGCCGTCCACCGTGCCGTCGCCGGTGCGGATGCGCAGGAAGATCTCGCTGCCCGGCAGGGTGTCCTTGATGAACGTGCCCGGCGCCACTTCCACCATGCGCTGGTTCTGGTCGCCGTTGTAGATCACGCTGCCATTGCTCAGGGTGAACGGCGCGGCGCCGTCGGCGGCACCGCCGAACAGGTAGCGGCCACTGCCGTCGCTGCTGTTGGACAGCGCCAGCATCTGCTCCTTGATCGACTTGAGCTCGTTGGCGACGGCTTTGCGGTCATCCACCGACAGCGCCGCGTTGTTGGCCTGGATCGAAAGGTCTGACACGCGCTGCAGCAGCTCGCCAGCCTGGGCCAGGGCGTTTTCCTGCAGCCCCAGGCGGTTCTGCGCGCTGCCGGCATTGGCACCGAGCTGCTTGAGCTCGGCCAGGATCCGGTCCATGCCGACGGCGGCACCGGAGGCGACCGGGTCGTCCTTGGCGGTGACGATCTTCTTGCCCGTGGCCAGCTGCTGTTCCAGATGCGAGAGCTTGCTCTGCTTGGACATCATCAGGAACACCGACTGGTCATACATCATGCTGCTGGAGATACGGTTGTTCATCGGCGCACCGCGGAAAGGATGGTCTGGAACATGGTGTCGGCGGTGGAGATCAGCTGCGAAGCGGCCTGGTAGGCCTGCTGCAGCCGGAGCATGTCCGCCGCTTCCTCATCGAGGTTCACGCCGGAGATCGCGTCGCGGCTGGCTTGCGCGTTCTGGTTGATCACCTGCTGCGCCTGCAGCGAGTACTCGGCTGCGCGGGCGGCCGAGCCGATCTGCGTGGTCAGCCCGCCGAGCGCACCGTTGAGGGTGATCGTGCCGCCATTGAAGGCCTTGGCGTCTTCCACGCCGGCCAGACGCGCGGCGTTGCCGTTGTCGCTGGAACCCGGCGCGGTCTTGCCGATGGTGAAGGTGTCACCGGCGGCCGGCTTGCCGTCGAGCACGAGACTCCAGCCATTGGCGCTGATGGTCTGGCCCGGCGTGTACGGGAACGGGCCGGCGCCATCGATGGTGTACTGGTTGGCATCGAGGAATTCGATGCTGGCCGGGTTGAGCAGGGCCGGGTTGGCGACATCGAGGATGTCCAGCTTGCCGAGCACGCCGGTGCCGCTGTTGGCCAGGTCCGAGGCCGCTTTCACCGGGTCGGCGGCCGCGATACGCGAAGGATCGGTGATCGCCACCGACAGGCCGTTGGTGGCTGTGGCCGTGGGCTGCAGTAGGAAGCGGTCGTTGGCCGCCGGGGTGCCGCCGACCACGAACTCCACACCGTTGACCACGAACGGATCGGCTGCGGTGCCGGCGCCGGTCATCGGCACACTGACGCCGGTATCGGCGCGCGAGGCCTGCCAGCCCGTGCCGTCGAAGCGCAGCATCAGGTTCTGGCCGTCCAGAGCGGTGGTGTCGCCATAGCTGCCGGTCAGCGTGGCGCTGCCGGTGTTGCCGCTGTGGTTGGTGATTTTGGGCGGGGCCAGGTTGAAGAAGTCCGTGCCCATGTCGCCATACAGATCCATGCCTTCGCGGTGGCTCTGGTTGAACGACAGGGCCATGCCCACCGCGATGCGGCCCAGCTCGCCTTGGGCCGGTGCCAGCACGCTGTCACGGAATTCCAGCAGGCCGCCCAGCTGGCCGCCCAGTGACTTGTTGCCCAGGTTCACCGTCATGCCCTGGGTCTTGATCGCCAGCTGCAGGCGCTCGGGCTGTAGCGGATCGGTCACCGTGGTGACCTTCGAGGCGGTGGTGCCCACCACCAGCGCATGACCGCCGGCGGAGAACACGTTCATGATGCCGCCGTCCTGGATCACCGCGGTGCCGCCGGTGTAGCCGATCAGCTGCGAGATCAGCTGGTCACGGCGATCGAGCAGGTCCGGTGCGGCCGCCGCGGCGTTGCCGCCGATGGTGCCGTTGATCTGCGCGATCTCCGCCGCCAGCCGGTTGACTTCCTCGGCGCCGGCGATCAGGCCGTTGTTGACCTCGTTGCCCAGCGTGTCCAGATTGGCGCTGAGCTGCTTGAAGCGCGTCACCAGGGTGGAGGCGCTTTCGAGCAGGCTGCGGCGGTCGGTGGTGCCCGAGGCGTTGGCCGACAGTCCGCTGACCGAATCGAAGAAGTTCGACCACACCCCGGCGACGTTGGTGGCCGAATCGGAGAACAGTGCGTCCACCCGGTCGGCCATAGACGAGAGCTGCTTCAGCCGCGCCAGTTCACCGCTGCTGTCGAGCAGCCGCGAGATCGCCAGCTGGTCGGCGACGCGGCGGATATCGGTGATTTTCGTGCCGTTGCCCACGTCGCCATAGCCGACGTTGGAGGGATCGCGCGTGGCGAAATCCACCTTCTGCCGGCTGTAGCCGTCGGTCTTGATATTGGCCACGTTGTGGCTGACGGTAGCCAGCGCCCGCTGGAAGGCGATAAGCGCACTGGTACCGGTGGAAAGAACATTGGACATGGACGTCTATCTCAACGACGGGTGATGCCGGACAACCCGGCGTTGCTGGCAAAGGTCCGGCCCATGCGGGCGCCGGCATCGCCGATGGCGGCGACGGCACGTTCGATGGTCGGGCCGTTGGCGATGGCGGTGATCTTTGCGGCGTAGGCCGGATCGGTGGCGTACCCACCCCGTTGCAAGCCCTGTGCAAAACCGTGCACATCGCTGCCGGCGCCCAGTGCGGCCTGGTAGCGCGGGTTGCTCTTCAGCAGGCGCACGTAGTCGCCAAAGCTCTCGGCCATCGAGCCGTAGGCGCGGAAACTGGCCACTTCGGTGCGGCGTTGGCCGTTGACATACTCGTGGGTACCGGTGGTGGCACGCTCGCCGCTCCAGCCGGTGGCCTTGATGCCGAACAGGTTGTGGCTGCTGCTGCCGTTGTCGCGTGCGATGTGGCGCTTGCCCCAGCCGGTTTCCAGCGCGGCCTGGGCGACCAGCGCGCGCGGGTCCACGCCCAGTTCTCGAGCGGCGCGTTGGGCGTGCGGCCAGATGCTGGCGACGAAGCCTTCCGGCGTGTGCGTGCCCAGCGAGCGCGCGGCCAGATCGGCACTGGCGCTGTCCACGGCATCGCCACGGGTGGCGGCGGTGACCTTGCTCCAGCGGTCGTTGCCCGTCGACCAGTCGGGTGCGGCGAGGGCATCGTTCTGGGTATAGGGATCGCTGCTGCCGAGCGAGGCGTGCAGGGCACGGGTATCGCGACCGGCGATCAGATCCAGCGTCTGTGCCTGTGGCGTCAGGTCGGCCGACGGCCCGGTGACGCCGGGCGCGGCCAGCGGATCGTCCTGCAGTGGAGCGGTGTTCTGCAACGGCAGTCCAGCGGCGGCCGGAGCGGCCAGCTGGTAGGCCCGTGCTGCGGCAGCCGGGGTGACGCTGGTGTCCAGCGCCGGCTTGTTGGCGGCCTCGCCACCGAGTTGACGGGCGATCACCGCCGACAGGCCCAGACCACGGCCGCGCGTCATCTGCTCGGCGATGCGCTGGTCGTACATCTCGCGGAACATCTGGTTCTCGCCCGGGAACAGCGAGTCGCCGAAGCTGGCCGCCCGCATGCTCTTGATCAGCATCTGGGCGAACTGGCCTTCCAGCTGCCGTGCGACTTTGTCGATCTTGGCCGGGTCATGGGCGAGCGCCGGATTGAGCTCCAGCGGCGAGGCGTTGATACGCATGTCAGATCACCTCGAGCTCGGCGCTCAGCGCACCGGCCTGCTTGAGGGCTTCCAGGATGGCGATCAGATCGCCCGGTGCCGCGCCCACTTCGTTGACCGCGCGCACGATCTCATCGAGCGTGGCGCCACCGTCGAAACGGAACATGCGGCTGCCCTCGTTGCTGGCGGTGATGGTCGACTGCGGCACGGCCACGGTCTGGCCGCCGCCGAAGGCGTTGGGCTGGCTGATCTGCGCCGATTCGCTGACGGTCACCGTCAAGGAGCCGTGCGCGATCGCCGCCGGGCTGACCCGGACCTGGGAGCCGATCACCACCGTGCCGGTGCGTGAATTGACCACGATGCGCGCCGGAGCGCTGCCCGGTGACAGCTCGACATTCTCGATCCGCGCCAGCATGCCGATCCGTGCGCCGGCATCGGTGGGGGCCTGCACCGCCACGGTGACACCGTCCACCGCGCGTGCCGCGCCTTCGCCGAAGGTCGCGTTCAAGGCGTTGACCATCCGCGAAACGGTGGTGAAATCGTTCTGGTGCAGGTTCAAGGTGATCTCACCGCTGGCCCCGAACACATCGGGCACCGCGCGTTCGACGGTGGCGCCGTTGGGAATGCGACCGACGCTGGGAATATTCACCGACATGCGCGAGCCATCCTTGCCCTGCGCACCGAAGCCGCCGACCACCAGATTGCCCTGGGCGATGGCGTAGACCTGGCCATCGGCGCCTTTGAGCGGCGCCATCAGCAGCGAGCCGCCGCGCAGTGACACCGCGTTGCCGATCGAGGAGACGGTGATGTCGATGGTCTGGCCGGGCTTGGAGAACGGCGGCAGTTCGGCGTGGATCGCCACGGCGGCCACGTTCTTCAGCTGCGGGTTGACGTTGGCCGGGACGTTGACGCCCAGCTCGCCGAGCAGGTTCTTCAGGCTCTGCACGGTAAACGGCGCCTGGCTGGTGCGGTCACCGCTGCCATCCAGACCGACCACCAGGCCGTAGCCGACCAGCGCATTGCCGCGCACCCCGCCGACCTGGGCCAGGTCTTTGATGCGTTCGGCCTGGGCGGGCAGGGCAACGCCCAGTACCAGCAGGCACAGCGCGGCGCGGCGAAGAAGGGGAGAGAGATTCATGGCCATGCTCAGAACGGCGCCAGCGCCGAGTTGAAGAAGCGTCCCAGCCAGCCGATCGCATTGGACTGCGCCACGGCGCCGCGACCGCCGTAGACGATGCGCGCATCGGCCACCCGGCTGGAGGAGATGGTGTTGTCCGGGGTGATATCCGCCGGGCGCACCACGCCCTGGATCTGCACCAGCTCATCGCCCTGGTTGAGTCGCAGGTTCTTCTGCCCCTGCACGACCAGGTTGCCGTTGGGCAGGCGCTGGATCACGGTGACGGTGACATTGCCCTGCAGACGGTTGCTCTGCGCGCTGTTGCCCTTGCCACCGAAGTCGCGCTCGGCCGCGGCCGAGGCCCCGAGGATGTCCTTGCCGCCCAGCGTGACCGGCGCGCCGAACAGGGTCGGCGTGCCGATATCCACGTTGGACTGCTTGCTGATCGCGGTGCTGGCGGTGGTGGTGGCGGTGGTGTTCTCGATCAGGGTGATGGTGAGCAGGTCGCCGACATCACGCGCCCGGCGATCACCGTAGAGATTCAGTCCCGGGCCGGCGGCATAGATCGCGCCGGCGGTGGGTTCGGCCGACGGCGCGATGACCGGCTGGATCGGCGCCATCGGTGCGTACGGGCGCACGTCGCCGGCCAGCGTGCAGCCACCCAGCAGGGTGGTGGCGACGAGGGCGACGGAAAGATGACGCGTCAAGGCGATGCGGTTCATGGCGGGATTCATGGGCGGCTCAGACGTTGTTGTTGAGGTAGCCGAGCATCGAGTCGGTGGTGGATATCGCCTTGGCATTCATCTCGTAGGCGCGCTGGGTCTCGATCATCGACACCAGCTCCTCGACCACGTTGACGTTGCTGCCTTCCAGCGCGCCTTGGACCACGCTGCCCAGGCCATTGAGACCGGGCGTGCCGTTCTGCGCGGGGCCGGAGGCGGTGGTTTCCAGGTACAGGTTCTCGCCCTTGGACTGCAGGCCGGCCGGATTGATGAAGTCGGTCAGGGTCAGCGAACCGATCTCGACCGAAGCCGCTTCGCCGGCCATCTGCACACTGATGGTGCCGTCGCTGCCGATGGTCATCGACTGCGCGCCTTCAGGAATCTGGATGCCCGGCTGCACGGCATAGCCGCTGTTGGTGACCAGCTCGCCCTGGGCGTTGACCTGGAAGCTGCCATCGCGGGTATAGGCCGAGGTGCCATCGGGCATCATCACTTCGAAGAAGCCGCGGCCATTGACCATCACATCCATCGCGCGGCCGGTCTGCTGCTGGCTGCCCTGTTCGAAGTGCTTGGAGGTGGACACCACGCGCACGCCGGTACCCAACTGCAGGCCGGTCGGCAGCTGCGTCTGTGCCGAGGAAGCGCCGCCGGGCTGACGCACCTGCTGGTACAGCAGGTCCTCGAAGCTGGCGCGGTCGCGCTTGAATCCGGTGGTATTGGTGTTGGCCAGATTGTTCGAGACAACGGACATGCGCGTCTGCTGCGCGTCCAGGCCGGTCTTGGCGACCCACAATGCCTGATTCATGGTGCGATTCCTCTGCTGGTTCTGTTGGCCGGGTTGGCCCTTGCCCAGAGTCAATGCATGGCGCGTGCCAGAAACGGTGCCGGAATGCCGGCGTAGGCCTTCCCGCGGTGCCCGACGGCGGTATGCACACTGCCGGGCACGCCCGGTGACGGGCCTCGGCGAAATAAAAATCCGCGGGCCACCGGGGCCCGCGGATTTCGGATTCACGGCAGGGGAGCGGGCGCTCAGCCGTTCAGGCGCAGCAGGCTGTTGGCACTGCGTGCGTTCTCGTCACCGTGCTTGATCACCTTGACCTGCATTTCGAACTGGCGCTGCAACTGGATCATCTGCACCAGCGCTCCGGCCGCATCGACGTTGCTGGCTTCGAGCATGCCGCTGTCCACCGCTTTTCCCGTGGCGGCGGTGAAGGGCTGCTGCGGGTCGGTATTGCGCATCAGCCCGTCCAGCCCGCGCGTCAGCCGGTCGTCGGCGGCGTTGACCACCCGCAGCCGGCCGATCATCGCCATCGTCTGCGGGCCTTCACCCTGCGGAATGATCGACAGCGTGCCGTCATTGCCGATTTCGATGGCCTGGTAGGGCGGTATCGCCAGCGGATTGCCGTTGTCATCGAGCACGGCATTGCCTTCGGCGGTGACCAGCTGGCCGTTGGGCGTCAGCGACAGTGCGCCGGCGCGGGTATAGGCCTCGCTGCCATCGCCGGCCTGCACCGCCAGCCAGTTGCCCGGCTGCAGTGACAGATCCAGCGCGTTGCCGGTGACCTGCTGGGCGCCAACGCGGCGGTTGAAGCCGGCGTCGACATGCAGCGCATCGATCCGCGATGGATGCCCGGGCCCCTGGATGCGGAAGGCCTCGGTGTTGGCCAGCGCCTCCTTGAAGCCGGGGGTGTCGGCATTGGCCAGGTTGTGGGACACCGTGCCCTGCGCCTGCAGTGAAGCGCGGGCGCCGGTCATGGCAACGTAGAGTGCCTTGTCCATCAGTGGAGTTCCGTCTGCGGGTCAGGGTTGGGCATCAACGGATGTTGATCATGGCCTGGGTGATCTGGTCCTGGGTGGAAAGCATCTGCGAGTTGGCCTGGAAGTTGCGCTGCGCGGTGATCATGTTGACCAGCTGCTCGGTCAGATCGACCGTGGAGGCTTCCAGCGAGCCGGCCTGGATCTGGCCGAAGTCCGAGCTGTCCGGGGCACCGGTGCGCGGCGTGCCCGAGGTGTAGGTCTCGGTCCACAGATTGTTGCCGTCGCTCTTCAGGCCCTGCGGATTGTTGAAGTTGGTCAGAGCCACCTGGCCCAGGCCGACGTCCACACCGTTGGAGTAGCGTGCATAGACCACGCCCTCTTCGGAAATGCTCACCTCGTTGAGCTTGCCGGAGGCATAGCCGTCCTGGGCGGTGTTGCGCAGCGAGAACTTCTCGCCGTACTGGGTGGAGCCGGTGATATCCAGCGACATGTTCAACGAACCGGCGCCGGTGCTGGGGATGAACGGATCCATGACGATCTTGCCGTCGGCGGGCGTGGTCAGCAGGCCGCTATCGGAGAATCCCAGCGTGGTCGGCGCGCCGGCAGCCAC
Organism: Stenotrophomonas pictorum JCM 9942; assembly: GCF_001431585.1. Classification (NCBI taxonomy): domain Bacteria; kingdom Pseudomonadati; phylum Pseudomonadota; class Gammaproteobacteria; order Lysobacterales; family Lysobacteraceae; genus Stenotrophomonas; species Stenotrophomonas pictorum. Next base: position 134,525 of record NZ_LLXS01000045.1, read on the forward strand.
CCCGTCAACGTAGTTGTAGACCTGCCATTCGTTCGGATTGGCGGTTTTGACGAAGTACGAGGTCTGGGTATGGCTCACGCCCAGCGAGTCGTACACGGTGACGCCGCCGCTGGACTGGCTGTAGCTGTTGGAATCGGCCGGATCGAACGGGGTCACCGTTGGCGGCGTGGCATTGGCCGGCAGGGTGAAGGCCAGTTCCACGTTGCTGGTCGGGCGCGGCGGGCTGTCGGTGGCCAGCAGGCGCAGGTCGGTCAGCTGCCCGGCCTCGAAGCCGGTACCGGCGGCGTTGGGAGCGAACACCTGCAGGCGGGCGCCCTGCGGGTTCACCACGTAGCCGCTGGCATCGGTCTGGAAATTGCCGGCGCGCGAGTACACGCGGTTGCCGTTCATCGACAGGGTGAAGAAGCCTTCGCCGGCGACCGCCAGATCCAGGCTGCGGCCGGTGGTGTCGATGTTGCCCTGCGAGAACTGCTGGGCGACGTTGGTCAAGCGTGCGCCCGAGCCCACTGCCGTGGACGACAGGCCGTAGCTGGTGGAATTGAACAGGTCAGCGAACTCGGCGCGCGATTCCTTGAAGCCGGTGGTGTTGACGTTGGCGATGTTGTTCGCCGTCACGTTCAGGTTGGCGTTGGCGGCATTGATACCGGACAGCGAGATGTTGAAGCTCATCGGAATTTTCCTTCTGAAGTCGTTGGGCCGGCTCAGCTGACGCGGAGCACGTAATCGAGCGGGGCGGTGCCCAGTCCCTTGAGGTTGAGGTACAGCCCGTCGGAGCCGACGGTGACGCTCTCCACCTCGGCCTGCACATAAGTGCTCAGCTTGGATTGCACGCCGCTGCTGTCGGTGTGGTTGGCGACGATGCTGTAGCTGCCCGGCGGCATGCGCTTGCCGTCGGCATCCAGTCCGTCCCACTGGAAAGACACCTCGCCCGCGGCATTGGCCGGCACAGTGAGCTGGTTCACCTTCACGCCGTTGGCGTCGGTGATATCCACGGTGACGGTACCGGGGCCCGGCGCGGCGACCGTGCCGCTGACCATGCCTTCGGTTTCCAGTGCCAGCTGGGTGGAGGGCACCAGCACCTCGTGACCGACCAGCGCCGCACCCTTCAGGATCTGGTCGCTGGACAGCTGCTGCTGGAAGCCGTTGACCGAGGTGTTGAGGTCGTTGATGCCCTGCACGGTGGACAGCTGCGCCATCTGCGCGACCATCTGGCTGTTGTCCATCGGCTTGAGGGGGTCCTGATGCTGCAGCTGGGTGGTCATCAGGCGCATGAAGTCGGCCTGGTCCAGTGCATCATTCTTTTTCTTGGCCTGCGGGGTGTTGGCGGTGAGGCCAAGGGCGCCGTACAGGTCGGTGTTGACGGTACTCATGGGTAATGTGTCCTGGAGGCGGCGCGTCAGCGGCCCATGGTCAAGGTGGCCAATGCCAGTTCCTTGGCGGTGTTGAGCATTTCCACGCCGGCCTGGTAATTGCGCGAGGTCGAAATGAGGTTGACCATCTGCGCCACCGGATCGATATCCGGCGCGTAGACATAGCCTTCGCCATCGGCCAGCGGGTGGTTGGGCTCGTAGCGCTTGATCGGCGCGGCCTGGCTTTGTGTCACTTCCTTGACCTGCACGCCGGTGAGGTTGCGGTCCTCACGGCTGGTCACGGCCTGGAAGATCGGCTCCAGCGGCTTGTAGACCGCTTCGGGCGAGCCGGCGACCGAGTCGGCGTTGGACAGGTTCGAGGCGATGGTGCTCATGCGCACCGACTGCGCCTGCAGCGCGGAGCCGGCGATATCGAAAATCGGCAGGTTGCTCATGGCGATACTCCTTATTGACCGGTGATCGCAGTGAGCATGGAGCGCACCTTGGATTCCACGAAGCTCAGCGAGGCGCGGTATTCCAGCGCGGCGCGGCCATACGCGGCGCGTTCGGCATCCGGGTCCACGGTGTTGCCGTCAAGACTGGGCTGATTGGCTTCGCGCAGGATCTGGAATGGATTCAGGCCGTCGCCACCGATCCGGTAATGCTGCTCGGCGGTGGTGGTCAGCAGGCCGTTGCCGGTACCGCCCTGGGCGTGGCGCAGGGCGGCATCAAAATCGAGATCGCGGGCCTTGTAGCCCGGCGTGTCGGCATTGGCCAGATTGCCGGCGATCAGTTTCATGCGCTGCTCGCGCAACGGCATGGCCTGGGCGTGAACCCCCAGGTAGTTGGAAATCAGGTTGGGCATGACAAGCCTCCCGCGGACGATGTGCGGGAAGCTGCAAGTGGTGTGCCAGACGGGGCGCGATGGCGTCTGGGGCGGCCTCAGGCCGCGGCGGCCACCTGGCGCAGGCGGTGCAGGACGAAGTCGGCCAGTTCGTGCGGGCTGTACTTGGCCACGAAGGCGTTGGCGCCGACCCGTTCGACCATGGCGTTGTTGAACACGCCCGACAGGGAGGTGTGCAGCAGCACGTAGAGCCCGGCCAGGCCCGGGTGGCGGCGGATTTCCGTCGTCAGGGTGTAGCCGTCCATGGCGGGCATCTCGATGTCGGAGATCACCATGGCGTAGCGTTCGGCCGGGTTCTCGCCGCCGGCATGGATCTGCAGCAGGTGGTCCAGCGCCTGCTTGCCATCGGAGAGCAGGGTGGCGGTGACGCCGAGCTGGTCGAGCACATTGCGGATCTGCTGGCGAGCCACCCGCGAGTCGTCGACCACCAGCACCTGCATCGGCGGCGCGCCGGCGGGCAGGGCCATGGACGGGTCCAGTACCGCCTCGTCCCGGATCTGGGCGATATCGGCCAGCACGCTTTCCACGTCGATGACTTGGATCAGCTCGCCCTGGAAGCGGGTGACCGCGGTCAGGTAGCTGGATTCGGCGCCCAGCTCGGGCGGCGGCTGGATGTCCTCCACCGCGATATTGACGATCCGTTCGACCCCGCTGACCAGAAAGCCCTGCACCGAGCGGTTGAATTCGGTGACCACCAGATAGCCCGGCGAGGTGTCGGCCTCGGGTTCACGCTCGGGATGGCCGATGGCCAGTCCCAGATCCAGCACCGGTACCGAGCGGCCACGCACGTCGGCGACACCCGCAAACTGGGCCGGCAGCCCGGGGACCTGGAACAGCGCCGGGCGCCGCAACACTTCCTGGACCTTGAATACGTTCACGCCAAAAAGCTGACGGCCGCCAAGGCGGAACAGCAACAGCGCGAGCCGGTTGTGGCCGGCCAGGCGCGTGCGTTGGTCGATGCGATTGAGCAGATCATGTGACATGCAAGCGGTATCGGCGCCTGCGTGGAGGACTTGAGAGGGGGTTTTGGCACGCCGCTTGCAGCGATGTGGGCACTATCTGTTGCCGGAGGTTGCATGCGTCTGTCTGTCTTGCTGGGCCTGGTCCTGGCCATGCCGGTGGTGGCGGCCGATTTCCAGCCGGTGACCTCGATCAGGACGGCGGCCCTGTCCACGCTGGACCCGACCACCGAGGGCGAGGCGATCGTCGATGCCGGGCTGCGCCTGCCGGCGTGCCCGCAGAGCCTGCAGGCACGGGCCACCGGTACCAGCACCGTGGAGGTGAGCTGTCCGCAGGCCGGCGGCTGGCGCCTGTTCGTCCCGGTAAAGATCCGGCGCGAGCAGGATGTGCTGGTGCTCGGGCGTGGGGTGGCCGCTGGAGAAACCCTGTCGGCAGCCGATATCACCACTGTGCGCCGCGACATCGCGCGGATCGCCGGCGCGGTGATCTCCGATCCGCAGCTGGCGGTGGGACGGGTGGCGCGGCGCACGCTGGCTGCCGGCAGCCTGCTCTCGGCCAGTGATCTGGTCGCGCAGCGGCTGGTCCGTCGTGGCGACAGTGTGGCGCTGGTTTCCCGCCGGGGCGGCATCGAAGTGCGGATGGCCGGACGGGCGCTGGGCGATGCCGGCGAACAGGAGCGGGTGTCGGTGGAGAACCTGTCGTCACGCAAAATAGTACAAGGTGTGGTGGGCCCCGGCGGCGACGTTGTGGTTTCGCGATAAATTTCCTAAAGAAGACCGGCCCGACGCCGTTAACGTATTCGAACCGAATCAGGATCATCGTCACATGAGCCAGAAAATCGACGGCGGTATTGCAGCAAGCGCCCAGCTGCGCCCAGTCACCGTCCTTGCCAAAGCCGCCCCGGCCGGCGACACCGCCGCGCGCCCGGTTGAAGCGGTCGACAGCCTGCGCCTGACCGGCGAGGCCACAAATCTGCAGGCCATGCAGCGCGAACTGTCGACCGCCCCGGCGATCGACAGCGGCCGCGTACAGGCCGTGCGTGAGGCATTGGAAAACGGCAGCTACCGGATCAATCCCGAGGCCATTGCCCAGCGCATGCTGGACATGGACCAGCAGCTGCGCGGATGAAGCTGGCAATGGGCAATCCGCTGCAGCAGCTGAGCGACGCGCTCGATGGCGAGCGCCAGGCGCTGGTTGACCACGATGTGCCGGCACTGATCGCCGCTACCGGTCGCAAACTCGAAGCCCTGCGGGTGCTGGAAGCCCAGCCGCCGCTGGAACATGCCGCGCTGCTGCAGGAACTGGCGGAGCGCAACCGGGCCAATGGGGCCCTGCTGGCCCGGCGCCGGCGTGAGGTCAACTGGGCCCTGCGCCAGCTCGGCCGCAGTGAAACCGCCTCGGCCTACGATGCGAAGGGGCAGTCCCAGCTGCTGCACACCCGCAAGCCGCTGGCGGTGGCCTGAGGCCTGTCCGCGCCCGTTCAGCGGGCGCGCCTGAACCGGTACCGGGCAAACGTATATATTGATCAGCCGTTTCCCCTGATCCTGCGGCCCGTGTCCACTCCCGATTTCGCTTCGCTGTTCCCGTTGCCCTCCGCCGATGTGCTGCGCGCCTTGGGCGAACGCATGCGTGAAGGCCTGCTCCTGTTCGACGGCAAGGGCAATACCTCGCTGGTCAACCGTGCCGCGCGCCAGATGCTGGACGCCGAGCAGAGCCCGGTCCTGGCGCTTGGCGCGAAACTCGCGCGTTTCCTGCCGCCGGCCGCCATGCCGCAGGCCAAGGAGAGCGGCAGCTGGAGTGGCAGTCTGCCGCTTGGCGAGCGGGTGGTGATCCTCCAGCTCTACCATCAGCCGGGCGAAGGGCGCGACGTCTACCTGGCGCTGTTCCGCAATCTCGAAGGGCAGGAAGACTACGAGCGGGAGCTGCAGCAGCGCCACGCCGAGTTGCGCCAGGCCTACCTGCGACTGAACGGGACCCAGGAAAAGCTCCTGCAGTCGGAAAAGATGGCGTCCATCGGCCAGCTGGCCGCCGGTGTCGCCCACGAGATCAATAATCCCATCGGCTATGTCCACTCCAACCTGGGCAGCCTGCAGGAATACCTGCGCAGCCTGTTCACGGTCATCGAGGCCTATGAGCGCGCCCTGCGCGCCCCGGACCCGAAGGCTTCGATCCCGGAGATCGACGATATCCGCAGCCGGCTGGATATCGATTTCATCAGTCGCGACCTGCCGCAGCTGATGGCCGAATCACGCGAGGGCATCGAGCGGGTGACCCGCATCGTGCGTGACCTGAAGGACTTCTCCTATTCCGGGCGTGACGAGTCCTGGAAGCTGGCCGACCTGCACGCCGGGCTCGAATCGACGATCAACATCATCTGGAACGAACTCAAGTACAAGGTCACGCTCGAGCGCCAATACGGCGAGTTGCCGATGGTGGAATGCCTGCCCTCGGAGTTGAACCAGGTCTACATGAACATGCTGCTCAATGCCGGACATGCGGTGGCCGAACGCGGCCATATCGTGGTCAGTAGCGGCGTGAGCGGTGATGAGGTGTGGGTGGAGTTCAAGGACAACGGTGCCGGTATTTCCCCCGAGCTGCGCCAGCGCATTTTCGATCCGTTCTTCACTACCAAGCCGGTCGGCAGTGGCACCGGGCTGGGGCTGTCGATTTCCTACGGCATCATCAACAAGCATCACGGCCGCATCGACCTGGACAGCACCGTCGGTGAAGGTTCGCGCTTCCGCATCATCCTGCCGATCCGTCAGCCCAAGGGCTGACGGCGGCACTCACAGCGGGACGCCGCCGCGTTTTTCATCGTGGGTACGGAACGCCTGGCGGATGTGCTCGCGCAGCTCGTCGTCATCCCACGGTTTGGTCAGGAAACGGTAGATCGCGCCACGGTTGATCGCATCGGTCACGGTGGCCAGATCGGTGTAGCCGGAGAGCACCAGGCGGATGGTGTCCGGGTAGAGCATCTTCACCCGGCCCAGGAACTCGGTGCCGCTCATGTCGGACATGCGCTGGTCGGACAGGATCACCTGCACATCGTTGATCGCCAGCAGGTCGAAGGCATCACGCACGTTGCCGGCGGCCAGGATGCGGTAACCGTCGCGGCGGAACAGGCGCACCAGTGAGCGCAGGACGTTCTCCTCGTCATCCAGCAACAGCAGGGTGCGATCCGGGCGTGTTTCGGCAAAGGCTTCCGGGCGCAGGTAGCGCCGGCGCAAAGTCATGCCGGCGGCATCGGCCGACATCGGCTCGCCAAACAGGTAGCCCTGGAACACGTCGCAGTCGTTGCGCCGCAGGAAGCCCAGCTGCGCCTGTGATTCGACGCCATTGGCGATCACGGTCATGCCCAGCTGGTGGCCCATCGCGATGATCGCGCGACTGATCGCCGCTTCGCGATTGGCCGCCGGCGCGCTCTTGATGAAGCTGCGGTCGATCTTCAGCTTGTCGACCGGGTAGCGGACCAGCGCGCTGAGGCTGGAGTCGCCGGTACCGAAGTTGTCCAGGCTCAGGCTGATGCCTTCGTTGCGCAGGTTGGCCAGCGTCTCATGGACGAAGTTCACATTGTTGGTCAGCGCGCTTTCGTTGATTTCCAGGGTCAGCATGCGCGGCGGCACGCCGGTCGTCTGCAGCATTCCCATGACTTCGGCGAAAAAGTTGGGGCGCAACAGTTGCAGGGTGGAGACGTTGATCGCCACGCTGAAATCGTCGAATCCCTGGTCGCGCCAGACCCGTGCCTGGCGCAGCGCGACCTCCAGCACCCACGAGCCGATCTGGACGATGATGCCCAGACGCTCGGCGGTGCGCATGAAACGTTCGGGGACGAGCATTCCCAGCGTCGGCGATTGCCAGCGCAGCAGTGCCTCCATGCCGACCACATGGCCATCGCGGGCACTGACCAGCGGCTGGTAGCGCAGGCGCAATTCGCCGTTGTCGATCGCATCGACCAGTTGCCTTGAGATGATGCTTTCGCTGTGCGCGCTGCTGGGCTTGTGCAGCACGTACAGATGCACCGAGTTGCCACCTTCGCGACCGGCCTGATGCAGTGCGTCCTCGGCCAGGTCCAGCAGTCTGCTGGGCCGTGTGGCGTGCTCCGGGCATAGGCTAACGCCGATCTTCGCGGTCAGAAACAGCGTGTAAGGCAGCACCGACAGCGGCAGCTCCATCTGCTGGCGCAGCGATTCGGCCATCTCCTCGGGAAGCGGTTCACCCGGCAGGCGCGGAATTGCGATCAGGAACTCGTCGCTGCCATGGCGCCACAGCCGGCCTCGCCCCTGCAGATGCGTGCGCAGGCGCTCGGCGATCAATTCCAGCGCCTGGTCGCCGACTTCCGCACTCATGTTCTCGTTTACCGAGGCGAAATGATCGATATCCAGGTGCATCACCACCAGCGGTGTGCCACCGCTGGTGGCCTCGTTGACCAGCGCGGCGAACTCCGGATTGCCTGCGCCAAGCCGGGCGGTCTGCGTTTCCGTAAAAGGCGGCGTGGAGAGGGGGGAAGGCCACATGGTTCAGAGTCCAGCTGCCGCTTCGAGCGGTTGCGATGCGCGGATGGGGAGGTACAGGTCGATGCACGTGCCTTCGCCCGGTGCGGTGATGATCTCCACCTTGCCGCCGGCGCTCTGCGCGCGCTCGCGCATCACGATCAGGCCCAGGCCGCGCGGACCGTCGGGATCGAAACCCTCACCATCATCGATGACCCGCAGATGCAGCTGGCCGTTTTCGGCCTCGTTCAATCGCAGCTGGACCTGGCTTGCCTGCGCGTGACGCAAGGCATTGGTCAGGCTCTCCTGCGCGATGCGGAAGCAGGCCTGCTCGATCGCATTGTCCGGGCGCTGGGACAGTTCGCCGATCTCCATCTGCAGCTCCACCGGCGAGGCCCGGAAAAGCTGCCCTGCCTGCCAGCGCACCGCGGCCTGCAGGCCCAGCGCGTCAAGTTGCGGGGGGCGAAGCAGCATCGACAGGTTGCGCAGCCGGGTGACGGTGCTGTCGACCAGCTCGATGATCTGACCGATATCTTCATTGCGGCGCGTGGCATCCAGCTCGTGCATCGCGGCATGCGCGGCGAGTTTGATCGCGGTGATGGACTGGCCGATATCGTCGTGCAGGTCGCGCGAAATAGCCCTGCGCTCGTCTTCCTGCACCGAAAACAGGCGTCCGGCCAGCGCCTGAAGTTCCCGGTTGCTGGTTTCCAGCGCGGCGCGGTGGGACTCCAGTTCGGTGAGGTCGCGGATGACCAGCAGTCGGCAGTCGCGTCCGCCGTAGCGTACGTCTCCCACTGACAAGGCCGCCAGGAAGTGGCTGCCATCCTGGCGCTGCATGCTGGGAATCAGCGGCGGCAGGCGGTCAAGATACCGGCGCGGCAGATTCAGATAGTCGCGTACCCGGGCAAGATCATCGCCGGTGACAAGCGACTGCAGCGGGGTGCCGAGCATCTGCTCGGCGGCGTAGCCGAACTGCGCGGCGCCGAGCGGGTTGATGTACAGCACCTGGTCCTCGGAAAGGATCACGACGCCGTCAGGAAGGACGCGCACCAGCTCGCGGAACTGCTCCTCGCGCTCCTTCAGCAGCTGGCGCGAATGCTCGCGCTCGCTGACATCCTGCAAGGTTCCATGGATCACGCCCGGCGCCGCCCCGGTTTGAACCGGGGCCAGACGCGCGCGCAGGTGGATGGTCAGCAAGCGTCCATCCATCGCCCGCACACGCAACAGCAGGTCCAGCTGGGCCGCGCTGCCTTTGACGATGGCGTCAATGCTCTGCAACAGCTCGCTTGCGTCGTTTTCACCGATCCGGAACGCATCGCCGATCGGTTGCCATGTCGGTGAGGGGCCCGGACGCCGCGCCAGCAGCAGGCACGCTTCATCCGACAGGCGGATCTGTGCCTTGACCGGATCGATCTCCAGTGCGCCGATACGTGCGATGGATTGGACCTCGCGCATCCGGTTCAGGGCGGTATCGAGTTGCCGCCGGGTGGCGACTTCGGCACTGCGATCAATCATGTTGACCAGCCGCGCCGCGCGTCCGTCGAGGGCGAGGCGGCTTCCCCACAGTTCCGCCGGATGAATGCTGCCGTCGCGTCGCTGCAGGTCGGTCGACAGGTGCTGCTCACTGTCAGGCCGGGCGACAATTTGGGCCATATGGCGACGCAGCAGTTCTTCCGAACCTGGCGGAATCAGCTGCCCGATCGTCATCCCGCCGAGCTCCTGGCGGCTCCAGCCCAGCAGCGCTTCGGCCGCGGGATTGGCATCACGGATCGTCCAGGTGGCCAAGTCATAGACCAGCATCGCGCCGGCGTTGCATTCGAAACGCTGCCGGTACTCCGTCAATTCATGTGCCAGCCGCTCCTGCTCGTACGCCAGCTGCGCCTGGCAGCGCTGCCACCTGCGGGTCAGCACCAGCGCGCAGGCGAAAAGGAGGGTGACGCAGATCACAGTTGTGATGGCTGCCGCGGGTATGGACAACGCGACCGTCAGCCAGGGAGCAACGCAACCGGCCAGCCCGATCAGCAGCAAGAGGGCGACACCTGGATAAAAATTCGTCGTCAACTTCTTCAACAGCAAGCCAGCGTAAGACGGCGAAGGCGGAAGCGGGGGCTGGCCTGTCTCCATTGTTCCTGATGGGTCGGGGACGGAAAGTCGGTCTCCATCTTACCTGCTTGCCAAAAGTGGACGCGACGGGCTGCTCAATTTTCCGGCGTGCCGGCCGTTATTCGATTAATTCCAACAAAGAGTGGAGCGGTACGGCGTGGATCAGGGTGCGATTTTCAGTCTGTTGAAGCACCACCTGGGCACGGCCGCCGACTTGCCGCATGTCGACAGGGTTGCAGTGGGCATGACCGGCGCCTGCGGCAGCAGCCAGCGCCAACGGGCGCTTGAGACGGAGCTGGAGATCCAGCGGGCCCAGCTGAAACAGGCCCAGCGGGCCGCCGGGATGGGCGGCTGGGTCTGGGAAAACGAGGCTGGCGGCTGCATGCGCTGGTCTGATGCGTTCTATGCCGTCACCACGCTGCAGGCGGATTCGTTGCCGGCAGATCGCCGCTGGATGCGGGTGCTGGGCCGGGGAGGACGCAGGCAGGTGCTCTCCGCCTGGCGCCGGGTTCAGCGGGAGGGCAACGAATACACCTTCGATATGAGTCACCGTGCTGGCGATGGCCTCACCTTGCAGTTGCGTGTCTGGATGCAGCCGCATCTGGATCCAAATGGCAGCCTCCAGCGGGTGATCGGCCAGATCCACAATGTCTCCGCACAGCGGCAGACCGATGCGCTGATCCGCTGGCGGACCGAGCTGCTCAATCGCGTCTCCGCACTGGGCCGGATCGGCGCCTGCGAGATCGAGGTGGGCAGCCGCAGCATGCTGTGGACCGAGGAGTGCTACCGCATCCACGGCTTGCGCAAGGAGCAGATCAGCCTGGATCAGGCGCTGTCCCTGTATACGCAGGATTCGCAGGACAGCTTCTGTGCGGCCCTGGATCGCATTGCTGCGGGTGGTCTTCCCGAGCAGTTGGAACTGTGTTTCTACCGGCATTCGGGCCAGCGGGTGTGGGTGCAGGTGCTTGTCGAACTGGATCAGCGCGAAGGCTTGCCCGAGCGGTTTGTGGTGTTGTTCCGCGACATCACCCGCGAGCGAGAGGCCAATGAGCGCATCGAGCTTCTGGCGCACTACGACCTGCTGACCGGACTCCCCAACAGGATGCTGCTGCGCGAGCAGGCGATCGAGGCGATGGAGGAGGCGCGTAAGCGCGGCGCGACGCTGGCGATGCTGTTCATCGACCTGGATGGCTTCAAGGCCATCAACGACACTTTCGGTCACGCCACCGGCGACAGCTTGCTCAAGGCGGCAGCCGCACGCTTCCACCAGAACCTCAGCAATGCGGATCTGTTCGCGCGCTTCAGTGGCGATGAGTTCATCGTGATCCTGCGCAATCTCAGTCAGCCCGAGGATGCCGGACTGGTCGCCCGCAAGCTGATCGCTTCGCTTGCCGAGCCGCTGTATCGCGGCGACAGCGCGCTGAAGGTCGGCGCGAGCGTCGGCATCGCGCTGATGGACGAAACGCGTCAGGATTTCGACACCCTGTTGCGCGCAGCCGATGCGGCGATGTACGCCGCCAAGAGCGCCGGACGCAACACCTACCAGTACTACAGCCAGGATGCGCTGGCGCGTACCCAGCGCCGCCTTGAGGTCGAGCACGCACTGCACGGTGCGGTGGATCGCGAGGAGTTCTCGCTGGTCTACCAGCCGCTGGTACACGCCGATTCCTCGCAGCCTCCGTCAATCGAGGCGCTGGTGCGCTGGGAGCATCCCCGGATCGGGGTCTGCGGACCGGCCGAGTTCATTCCGATCGCCGAGAAATGCGGTGAAATCAACCAGATCGGCGAATGGGTGCTGGACGAAGCCTGCCGACAGGCCGCTGTCTGGCGACAGGCCGGGCTGGCGTTTGAGCGTATCGCCGTGAATATTTCCGCGGTGCAGCTGCGTGAGCGGGGCTTCGCCGAGCGTGTGATCCAGACCTGTCGCCGCCACAACTGGCCGCCGCATCAACTTGAGCTGGAGCTCACCGAGTCGGCGCTGATCCGCGACACGGATGCGCTGCGCCAATGCTTCGAGATATTCGAAACCAATGGCGTACCGCTGGCGGTGGATGACTTCGGTACCGGTTTCTCGAATCTGCACTACCTCAACCGGTTTCCCGTGCAGCGTCTGAAAATCGACCGCAGTTTCGTGCAGGAAATGCTGCACGATGCCGGGACGGCCGAAGTCACCCAGGCAATCGTGCAGCTGGGCCACGCGCTGGGCATGCAGGTGGTCGCCGAAGGCGTGGAGACGGTACAGGAAGAGTTGATGCTGCGTGCCCAGGGCTGCGATGAGATGCAGGGCTACCTGTTCTCGCGGCCGCTGCCGCCGCGCCAGATGGCGCAATGGCTCAAGGCCAGGGTGTAGGGCGCTCACGCGGCGCAGGGGCGGGCCGGGCAGGCCGGCGAATCCTCCGGATCAAACAGTTCCAGCACAAGGGCGCACCTGATGCGCCCTTGTGCTGTTTGCGTGTCTCCGGGCCCTCTGGCCTGCAAGCAGCGCGACCGGTTTGAACCGGGCGCGAGTGTTGGGTCGCCGCCAGACCCTGTCCCTACGCGCCACGTCAGCGCGGGGATGTACCGGGACCGTGCAGACGCCGGCGATCTATCCGCTTCGCCGGGGTATGACCGGGCGCATCGTCATGAAGATGAAAGGCACCCGATACGCCGTCGCTTCCGCTGACTACCCGCCCGCAGTGGCGCCACCTTCGACCATGCCTGCGCAACTCGATCTGCTCCGGCGCGGCGGCTGTCCGCTGCCTTTATGCGTTGCCGTAGCAGCCGGTTGCAGTCCAAGGCATATGCCTGATTGCAAAAAGAAAAGCCCCGGACATGCCGGGGCTTTTCCATCAACCAAGGGGATGTCAGAACAGTTCGACCGTTCCTGCGCCCATGCTCTGCTGGCTCACCGGCTTGTGCGGCGGGCGCTCCCATTCGTTGCGCATCTCGCGCAGGCGGCTGCCGGTGCGCTGCAGGGCGGTTACCAGCTCATCGTCGAAGACCCCGCCGTTCCGGTGCAGCAGCTCCTGCAGGGCCAGGGCTTCGCGGTTGATGGCACCTAGGCGGTCCAGATGCGTGTGGGCGCCGCCCAAGGCCTGGGTGGCGATGTCCTCGAACTGCAGGGCGCGCACGGCTTCGGCAACACTGCTGTCGATGGCACGGCCGCAGTCGGAGATCTCGCGCATACCATCGCCCAGCGATGCATTGATGGCGGCCACGTTCTCCAGCATCGCCGCGGCCTCATGGCGCGCTTCGCGGGAGCGGTCCATGTCGCGCGAGGCCATGTGCGAGACGGTCTCGCGCACCTTGGCGATGGCGTCCTTGGAGCTGTGGGCCAGCTTGCGGATCTGCTCGTTGAAGGTGGTGGAGCGCTCGGACAGGTTGCGCACCTCGTCAGCGACCACCGCAAAGCCGCGGCCGGCCTCGCCGGCACGTGCCGCCTCGATCGCCGCGTTCAGCGCCAGCAGGTTGGTCTGGTCGGCGATGGATTTGACGTCTTCCAGCAGCGCGAAGATGCCATCCAGGTGCTGTGCCATCTGGTCGATGTGCTGCACGGTGTTGCTGCTCTGGCCGCTGACCTGTTCCAGCGCCTCAACCAGCTGTTCCATCTGCTGGCTGGCATGCTGGGCGAAGCGGGCCACGTCGACGCCGCCGCCACCTTCATCGCCGGCGCGGTCGACCACACGGGCCAGGGCCTGGCTCTGCTGCCGGGACTTGCGGCTCATCGAATCGAAACTGCCACCGAGCCCGGCGACCGCCTGACGGATCAGTTCGCGGGCACGTTCGATCTCGCTGCGTGAGCCATCGATCTCGTTGCTGACGAAGCTGCGCAGTTCATTGAGCAGCTGGTCCTGTTCCTTCAGCACCTTGGCATGTTCGGGGGAGCGCTGGGCCTGTGCGTGCACAGTCCAGTACGCAAACACCAGCCAGCTCAGCACCATTGTGGTCAGGATCGCCCACACGGCTGCTGACGGCCACGCCAGGGCGGCAGCAAGCGGGAGCAGGAAGGTCAAGGCCAGCGGGGCGGCCAGGCGGATTGCAATACGTGAATACATGGACGTTCTCGGGAGAGTCACGAATGCAGTATCGGCCGCAGGCCGGGGGGCTTTAGGCCTGCGACGGACTCCCGGAACGTTTTGTGATGGCCGTAGGCGGTGGCGTGGTGCGGCGCATACGGCGCACGTCTCAGCGCAGGCGGCGTTCGATCGCCTCGACCATGGTCTTGCGCGAAATCAGGAAGTCCCAGTAGTTGCCTCCCAGTTGCCGCCACAGTACCGCCGAGCGCACGGCGGCCAGCAGCAGCGCGCGGATTTCCGAGACCACGGGGGCCTGGTTGAGATAGTGCGGATTGCCCTGGACCATGATCTTGGGCTTGAGCTGGCTGATCGTGTCCTTGTACAGCTCGCCCATGGCCAAGAGCACGTCGGGGTGGTTGCTTTCGCCGAGCTCCTGCGCCCGCGCCGCGGCCCGGCGCACCCCCGCCTGCACCTTGTCCACGGTCGAGGCCTCACGTACGAAGCGGCGCTCCAGCTGCATCACCGACAACGCCAGGCGCGGCAACAATTCGTCCTTGCCCTGGTTGCGGAAATAGTCGCGCAACAGGCGCAGGCCAGGCTCCACGTGCCTGGCGCTGCCATACACCGCAGCAGGTTCGGGCGCATCGAGCCGCATGACACTGTCCATCGCCGTGCGTACGATGGCCGCTTCGGAATGGCCGGTTTCGGCGATACGGCGGACCTGCTGCAGGGCCTGGGCAATGCCGGCCAGCGCCAGTACGCGGTCGTCAAACGAAAAACTCATGGTTACCTCTCAAGGGGAAGGTGGCGCGCCCAGACGGCGCTCCAGCGGTGCATTGGTGGCGGCGATCACCGCCCCGCCCAGACATTCCATGCCGTCATAGAGCACCAGTGACTGTCCGGGGGTCACCGCCCGTTGCGGGCCTGCGAAATGCACATCCAGCGTACCGTCGTCACGCACCCGCACGGTACACGGCTCGTCCGGCTGCCGATAGCGGGTCTGTGCGCTGCATTCGAATTCCGTCGCCGGAGGCGCCCCTGAAATCCAGTGCATCGGTTCGCTGCGCAGCCAGTTCGACTGCAGATAGGCACTGTCGTGCCCCTGGTCGACGTACAGGATGTTGCGTGCCACGTCCTTGCCGACCACGAACCAGGGGGCCGCCGGCCGGCCGCGCACGCCGCCGATATTCAGCCCTTCGCGCTGGCCAAGGGTGAAATAGAAAACGCCGGGATGGGTGGCGATGACCTGGTCGTCGGGATCGCGGATCTCGCCGCGCCGCGCGGGCAGATACTGGCCCAGGAACTCGCGGAAATCGCGTTCACCGATGAAGCAGATGCCCGTGGAGTCCTTTTTGGCATGGGTCTGCAATCCGGCATCGCGGGCGATGCGACGCAGCTGGCTCTTTTCCAGATGGCCGATCGGGAACAGGGTGGCCGCCAGTTGTTCCTGCCCCAGCTGGTGCAGGAAGTAGCTTTGATCCTTGCCGCGGTCGGCGCCGCGCAGCAGGCGCCAGCGCCCACGGTGCTGGTCCACCTGTGCGTAATGGCCGGTGGCGATCCGCTCGGCGCCCAGGTCGCGGGCCGCCTCCAGGAAGTGCTTGAACTTCACCTCCCGGTTGCACAGTACGTCCGGGTTGGGCGTCCGACCGGCCGCGTATTCGGCCAGGAAGTGCTCGAACACCCCTTCCCAGTATTCGCTGGAGAAGTCGCGGAAATGGAACGGGATACCCAGCCGTCCGCAGACGGCGACCGCATCGCGTCGATCGTCTTCAGCCCGGCAGTGGCCGCTGCCGTCGTCGGCCCAGTTCTGCATGAACAGCCCCGCGACCGGAAGCCCCTGCTGTACCAGCATCAGCGCCGCGACCGAGGAATCCACGCCGCCGGAGACGCCTACGACAATATCCGGTGTGCTCATGGGATCTGCCTCAGCAGCGACAGGGGGTGGCGTTGCCCGGCCAGCCAGTCGGCGACCGTGCGCCAGACCAGCGGGCTGCGCAGCCGTTCCATCTCGGCCTGGATGGCTTCCGGCGGCAGCCACAAGGCCTGGATGATTCCGGCATCCAGCGCCTGTGCGGCGTGATGGTGGAGCGGTTTGGCGGCAAAGGCGAAGCGCAGGAAGGGCGTGCCGTCATCGGCCTGCCACTGGTAGGTACCGATGAAGGCGGTCAGCCGCACGTCCCAGCCGGTTTCTTCGCGGGTTTCGCGCACCGCCGCGTCCAGCAGGCTTTCGCCCGGTTCCAAGTGGCCGGCCGGCTGGTTCAGCAGCCTGCGACCCTGTTTTACCTCTTCCACCAGCAGCAGTTGCCCTGCGCGGGAGACCACGGTGGCCACGGTGACATGTGGCGCCCATCGCTGGGACTGCAATGCGTTCACGCTCAGTACTCGTCCTTGGACGTCAGTTCCAGTTCAATTGCATCGGCGCTCTTGCAGGCCGCATCGATGGCGTCGCTGAGCACTTCGGCCGAGGCGTCGGCATCGATCTTGACGACGAACATGGCCATGTCCCCCTGCTTGACCCAGGCGCCGAGCTTGGATTCGTTGGAGTCTTCCAGCAGGCGGTTGCCGATCAGCGCCGGGAACTGTGGTCCTGGCGACTTGTAGCCCGGCGACCAGATTTCACGGATGTGGTGGCTGCCATAGGTTTCCACCGAGGAGCGCACGAACACCAGCTGACTGCGGTCGTTTTCCATGTCGAATACCAGTTTGTAATCGCCGTCTTCGTCGATTTCATACTTGTATTCCAGCCCGTCGAGCAGGCGGCCCACGGCGCGGTCCGGCCCGGCGGCGAACGCCGCGCCGCAAGTGCCGGTCAAGATGCCAGCCAGTGCGGCGGCCAATACGATCTGCTTCATGCTTCCCCTGCAGGAATGTGGATGACCTGCAAATTGTGCGGGGGCAGGGGGGGCGCCGTCCAATCGGGAAGGGTGAAAAGCTATAATCTGGCGATGTCCCAGAAGACCCAACACGAGAGCGAGCACGGCGTACTGGTTGCGCCGGGAAAGCCGCAGATCGCCCCGCCGCCGCAGTATCAGGTGATGCTGCTCAATGACGACTACACCCCGATGGACTTCGTGGTGGTGGTGTTGCAGAACTTTTTCTCGATGAGCCTGGACCAGGCCACCCAGGTGATGCTGCATGTCCATACCCGCGGCCGCGGCATCTGCGGGGTGTACACCCGCGAAGTAGCCGAAACCAAGGTCGCCCAGGTCAACGAGTTCTCCCGTATGAACCAGCATCCGCTGCTGTGCACGATGGAGCAGGCCTGAGGCTGCTCAGCCGGCTTCGCGGGCCAGGGCCAGCTTGGCGGTGGAAAGACTGATGTAGAGGCGTCCTGGCAATCTTCGATGAGCCAGCAGGCAGACAGGACCGCGTAGACCGCAATCCACTGCAGCAATCGCTGTTGCGCGATGCCGGGGTGGTGGCTGACCTGGATCAGCCGTGCGTTGGAATTCCGCTCATTGGAATTCCGCTCATAGGTGGAAAATCGCCGCCCTGCGACACACAGATCCGGGTTCAGGAACAGCGGGGCGTAGTCGAAGCCGGGCTCCCCGAGCAGGCCCTTGGGGGCAATCGCCAGCCAGCCGCGGGCCCCGCCATCCAGGACATTGTCATGATGAAGGTCGCCCTGAAGTGCGATCGGGTTCCCCGGTTGCGCAAGAAGCTGGGCGGCACGGGCAAGCACTGCCACAGCAACCCGTGCTGCGATACGTGAGGATGCCGCAGGGCGCCGAACCAGTGCCGCAGTGGAGTCAGTGCCGGCGGTGTGCTTCTACGGCGATGCGGCTGTGCGACTTTGCGGCGACATCGCACAAGATCACCGTGGCGTCCCGATCTGCGCCCTCCACCGGAAGATCGCGCAGCGGCTTCCCGGGAACGATGTGTTCCAGCAGCATCGTCGCGCCGTCACTGGCCAGCGGGCGTATCGCGCCATCCCCATTCCAGAGCCGAGGGCGGCCGCGGCCGGCGGTAATGCTGCAGGAGAGCGGCTGTTTCAGCATGGCGGGCGTGCCTGTTTGCGTCAGTACCGGCAGCAGGCCCGCGACGCGCATGACAATGGGCGCGCCAACGGAGCGCAGCTGCCAGCGTTGCAGATGTTGGCTGCCCATCAGTCATTCCAGCAGAGGGGTTTCATGCTAACGCCGCTTAAACACGGCCATCCGGTAGGGTGATGAAAATTCCGCTGTCAGGCCGCATATTGTCTCCAACCGGATTCGGAGTTCCCAATGTTCAGTAAAGACCTCGAGCAGACGATTGGTCAGTGCTACAAGCGCGCTCGCGAGGCTCGTCACGAATTCATGACGGTCGAGCACCTGCTGCTCGCCTTGTTGGAAAATCCGTCGGCCCAAGCCGTGCTGAAGGCATGCGGAGCGGATCTGGACCGCCTGCACCAGGAGTTGGAGCAGGCGGTGGAAACCTCCGTGTCGCGGCTGGCCGATGACGATGGGCGTGACACCCAGCCGACCCTGGGTTTCCAGCGGGTGTTGCAGCGTGCGGTCTACCACGTGCAGTCCTCCGGCAAGAAGGAGGTCACCGGCGCCAATGTGCTGGTGGCGATCTTCGGTGAGAAGGATTCGCACGCGGTCTACTATCTCAACCAGCAGGACGTCACCCGGCTGGATATCGTCAACTACCTGTCCCATGGCGTTGCAAAAATGGGTGAGGAGGACGATTCCTCCTCTTCGATCGAGGGCGAGGGACGGAGCGAGGGGGCCGACCCCGAATCCAAGGGCGATGCGCTGACCGACTATGCCAGCAACCTCAATGAGCTGGCCCGTGCCGGGCGGATCGATCCGCTGGTCGGGCGGCGCGACGAGATCGAGCGGACCATCCAGGTGCTGTGCCGTCGCCGCAAGAACAATCCGCTGTATGTCGGAGAGGCCGGCGTGGGCAAGACCGCCATCGCCGAGGGATTGGCTAAGCGCATCGTCGATGGCGAGGTGCCGGAGGTGCTGGCCAATGCGGTGATCTACTCGCTTGACCTTGGCGCGCTGGTGGCCGGCACCAAGTATCGCGGTGACTTCGAGAAACGGCTCAAGGGCGTGATCAGCGCGTTGAAGAAGATTCCCGACGCGGTGCTGTTCATCGATGAGATCCACACGATCATCGGCGCCGGGTCGGCCTCGGGCGGCACCATGGACGCCTCCAATCTGATCAAGCCGGCACTGGCCTCGGGCGAGTTGCGGTGCATCGGCTCGACCACGTTCCAGGAATACCGCGGCATCTTCGAGAAGGACCGTGCGCTGGCGCGGCGTTTCCAGAAGATCGACATCGTCGAACCGACCGTGGGCGAGGCGTATGAAATCCTCAAGGGGCTGCGTCCCAAATACGAGGCGCACCACAGCGTGACCTATGCCGATGATGCGCTGCAGGCCGCGGTGGATCTTTCGGTCAAGCACATCGGCGACCGTCTGTTGCCCGACAAAGCCATCGACGTCATCGACGAGGCGGGTGCGCGGCAGCGGTTGCTGCCGGAAGATCAGCGTAAACAGCGTATCGATACCGAGGAGATCGAGGCGATCATCGCCAAGATGGCACGCATTCCGGCCAAGCAGGTCACCGCCACCGACAAGGATGTGCTCAAGCACCTTGAGCGCAATCTGAAGATGGTGATCTTCGGCCAGGATCCGGCCATCGACAGCCTCGCCTCGGCGATCAAACTGTCGCGCTCCGGGCTGGGCAATCCGGACAAGCCGATCGGCAACTTCCTGTTTGCCGGCCCGACCGGCGTGGGCAAGACCGAAGTCACCCGTCAGCTGGCGTTGCAGCTGGGGATCGAGCTGGTGCGCTTTGACATGTCCGAGTACATGGAGCCGCACTCGGTCAGCCGCCTGATCGGCGCGCCTCCGGGTTACGTCGGCTTCGACCAGGGCGGGCTGCTCACGGAGAAAATCGTGAAGACCCCGCATTGCGTCCTGCTGCTGGATGAAGTGGAAAAAGCCCACCCGGACATCTTCAACATCCTGCTGCAGGTCATGGATCGCGGCATTCTTACCGACACCAATGGCCGTGAAGCCAACTTCAAGAACGTGATCCTGGTGATGACCACCAATGCCGGTGCGGCACAGGCCGCCCGCCGCTCGATCGGTTTCACCAAGCAGGATCACGCGACCGATGCGATGGAGGTGATCCGCAAGAGCTTCACCCCGGAGTTCCGCAATCGCCTGGATGCGGTGGTGCAGTTCCAGCCGCTGGGCTTCGAACACATCCTGCGGGTGGTGGACAAGTTCCTGATCGAGCTGGAGATGCTGTTGCAGGACAAGCATGTGTCGCTGTCGGCGACCCCGGCGGCCCGCGACTGGCTGGCGCAACACGGATTCGATCCGGAAATGGGGGCGCGTCCGATGAACCGGGTGATCCAGGACAGGATCAAGCGTCCGTTGGCGGACGAGCTGCTGTTCGGCAAGCTGGTTGGCGGCGGCAAGGTCAGCATCGACGTTCGCGACGGCGAGCTGGTGGTGCAAACCGAGGCCGAACCCGAACATCTGCTGCCGGCCACGGTGTAACGCCCGGCGCCTCTTTTCGGGTTTGAACAGCGGCGGCTACGGCCGCCGCTGTTGTATCCGGAGCGCTGTGGGCAAGCGGCGAAAAGCAACGCAAAAAGCCAGCGCAAGGCTGGCTTTTCAGGCATACGCCCGGCCTGCCGCCTTACTTCATGCGGTAGGTGATACGGCCCTTGGTCAGGTCGTATGGCGTCATCTCGACCTTGACGCGATCGCCGGTCAGGATGCGGATGTAGTTCTTGCGCATGCGGCCGGAGATGTGGGCAATGATCTCATGCCCATTTTCCAGGCGAACGCGGAAAGTGGTGTTGGGCAACGTCTCGCTGACGGTGCCTTCGAACTCAATGGAGTCGTCTTTCGACATGTAGTCCTGTGCGGTTCTGCGGACGGCCTTTGCGGGCCTAAGGGCGGGCATTTTACGCCGTCGCGCCGAATCATGCAAAGTTTGCGTTAAGGGGCGGCAGGGCGGGCCAGCGTCGAGGCCGGAATGTCGCCGAAATATGGCGCCCACGAGCCGATCTTGCCCGGTTCATGCGCCAGACGGCGCACGTGCTGGAGGAACTCTGCCCGCCCCAGATGCGTCGCCCCCATCCTTACCAGGTGGGGGTTTTCCACCTGGGCGTCGATCAGCGGCCAGCCCCAGCGGGCCAGCGTCGCCGCCAGCGCTGCCAATGCCACCTTCGATCCGCCGCTGCGTGCACTGAACATGCTTTCACCGAAGAACATGCGGCCAATGGCCACGCCATAGATGCCGCCGACCAACTTCTCGGCCTCGTACACCTCGACCGAATGCGCATGGCCCAGGTGGTGCAGCGCGACATAGGCGTGATGCATGTCCGGGGTGATCCACGTGCCATCCTGGCCGGGGCGAGGCGCCTGCGCGCAGGCAAGCATCACCTCCGGGAAGGCGGTATCCGCCCGGATCTGCCATGGCGACGCGCGCAGGCTGCGACGGAAACGCGAGGACAGGTGGAGCTGCTTGGTATGGAACACCATGCGGGGGGCGGGTGACCACCACAACAGCGGCTGGCCATGGGAAAACCAGGGGAAGATTCCGCCGGCATAGGCATTGAGCAGGCGCACGGGGGACAGGTCGCCGCCGACAGCAAGCAGGCCGTCGGGTTCGCGCAGCGCCAGTTCGGCGGGCGGGAACGGTGAGTCGCTCGCCTCGCCCAGCAGGTAGGGGTGGTGGCGGCTCATCCGGCATCTTCCGTGGATCTGAAGGGGCCGTGGTGCCGCAGTGCCTCTGCATAGCGGGTCACGTCCTCATGCTCCCGCAGGCACCAGTCGCGCAGCGCCTCGCGGAACCGGGGGTGGGCGATCCAGTGTCGGCTGTGCACTTCGGTCGGCAGGAAGCCACGCGCCAGTTTGTGCTCGCCCTGGGCGCCCGGTTCGAAGTGCTGCAAGCCTTCGCGCAGGCAGTACTCGATGCCCTGGTAGTAGCAGGTCTCGAAGTGCAGGCCGGGCAGCGGGGCGCCACCCCAGTAGCGGCCGTACAGGGTCTGCCCGCCGCGCAGGCACAGGGCGCCGGCAACCGGCGCGCCGTCGCGGATGGCCAGGAACAGCACCAGCTGGCGCGGCAGGTGCTCGGCCAGGTGGTGCAGGAACGGCAACGTCAGCGCCGGCGCGTTGCCGTATTCGGCAAAGGTCTGCAGGTAGAAGCGGTGCATCGCCTGCAGCTCGGCGGCGCTGGCTTCATCGCCGTGGCGGACCACGAAGGTGATTCCCGCCCGCGCCACCTTGTTGCGTTCCTGGCGGATGTTCTTGCGGTGCTTGTGATCCATCGCCGCCAGGAAGTCGTCAAATCCGTGCCAGCCGGGCTGGCGTCGCCACTGGAACTGCACATCGCGCCGTGCCAGCCAGTCCTGGTCAAACAGTGACATCTCTGCAGGCAGGTGGAAGTTGATATGTGCCGAGGAAAGTTGCGCCTTCGTGACATGGTCGACCACGCCCTGAAGCAGGACGCGGCGGTCATCGTCATTGCGTGCGAGCAGGCGCGGTCCGGTGACGGGCGAGTAGGGCACGCCGCCCAGCCACTTGGGGAAGTAGTCCAGCCCGCTGCGTGCGTAGGCATTGGCCCACGCGTGGTCGAATACGAATTCACCATGCGAGTTGTACTTCAGGTAGCCGGGAGCGGCGCCGACCAGGTCTCCGTCGCGCCACAGCGTCAGGTGCTGCGGCTGCCAGCCCCATTCCGGGCGCAGGCAGCCATGTTGCTCCAGTCCCGCGAGAAAGGCGTGGCTGACGAAAGGATTACTGCCGTCATGCAGGCTGTTCCATTGCTCGGCCGGGATGTCGGCCAGCGAGAGCAGGGCGTGCAGCTCGAGGGAGGTGTTCATGGCCGCAGCTGCAATACATCAATCGTTGGCGGATTGAACAGGCGCAGCGGCAGGCCGATCTCGCCGACGCCACGCGTGGTGAAGACGCGCACCGTGCCATGGCCGGTCTGCATCACCTGCTCGCCACGATCAAAGCCGTGGGCGCTGGGGATGACGTTGCGATACAGCCATGGAATGCGGATCTGGCCGCCATGGGTATGCCCGGCCAGCACCAGCGTCGCATCCCCTGGGCGCAACTGCATGGCGCTGTCCGGGTTGTGGGCGATCAGGATCGTGCGGTCGCGGTGCGGGCCAGGCTGACGAAGGAAGCGGGGATCATCCTTGCCGGCCCACTGGTCGCCGAGCCCGGCCCAATGCACGCCGCGCACATCGGTGATGACGCGGCCTTCGATGATGCGCATGCCGTGTGCCAGCAGTGCTTCACGCAAGGGTTTGTCGAGATCCCGGCCCGGCGGCTGCTGGTCGTGGTTGCCCAGCACCACATACGTGGGCGCCCGCAGTTGCGCCAACGGGGCAAACAGTCCGTGCAACTGTTCAGGACGCGATTCGTAGGTCAGGTCGCCGGCGATGACCACCGCGTCGACATCCAGCGTATTCACGCGCTGGACCACCCGCTGCAGGAAAGCCCGGTCCTTGTAGACCCCGAGGTGGATGTCGCTGAGCAGGGCAACCCGCGTATCCGCACCGGTGCCGCGCAGCTCGGTGTGGTCGACCAGAATCAGCTGCGGCTCGATGAACCGCGCCCAGGTGAATGCGCCGCAGCCCAGCAGCAGGGCCACCAGCACGGCGCGCTGGCCGCCGCCGCGCCAACGCCACAGCAGCCAGACGATGGCCGGGAACACCAGCCAGCTGCCGTGGAACAGCAGCTGTTTGAGCATCACCTTGTCCATGCCGGGCTGCCGGGAACGGGCCTCAGGCGTCCTGCGCGTCCAGGAAGCGCTCTGCATCCAGCGCGGCCATGCAGCCGAAGCCGGCCGAGGTGATCGCTTGGCGGTAGTGCTGGTCGGCCACGTCGCCCGCGGCAAAGACGCCTTCCACCGAGGTCATGGTGGCGTTGCCGCCCAGGCCCGAGCGGATTTCCAGATAGCCGTTGTTCATCGCCAGCTGGCCGTCGAACAGGCTGGTGTTGGGGTGATGGCCGATGGCGACGAAGAAGCCGTGGGCGTCAATGTCGCGGGTGCTGCCGTCGAGCGTGGACTTCACGCGGACGCCGGTCACGCCCATCTCGTTGCCCAGCACCTCGTCCACCTGGTGGTGCCAGACGGTCTCGATCTTGCCGGCGGCGACCTTGGCGAACAGCTTGTCCTGCATGATCTTTTCCGCCTTCAGCGTGTCGCGGCGGTGGACCAGGTAGACCTTGCGGGCGATGTTGGACAGGTACAGCGCCTCTTCCACGGCAGTGTTGCCGCCGCCGACCACGACCACGTCCTGGTCCTTGTAGAAGAACCCGTCACAGGTGGCGCAGGCCGACACGCCGCGACCCTTGAAGGTCTCTTCCGACGGAATGCCCAGGTACTTGGCGGTGGCGCCGGTAGCGATGATCAGCGCGTCGCAGGTGTACTGGGCGCTGTCGCCGGTCAGGGTGAATGGCCGCTGGGACAGGTCGGCGGTATGGATATGGTCGAACACCACTTCGGTGTCGAAACGCTCTGCATGAGCCTGCATGCGCGCCATCAGGTCCGGACCCATCAGCCCGTGCGCGTCGCCTGGCCAGTTGTCCACTTCGGTGGTGGTCATCAGCTGGCCGCCCTGCTGCAGGCCGGTGACGACCAGCGGCTTGAGATTGGCGCGGGCAGCATAGACGGCTGCGGTCCAGCCGGCGGGGCCGGAGCCCAGAATCAACAGGCGGGTGTGCTTGGTCGGGAGGCTGGAAGTGCTCATGTATACTCGCGAAAGTCAGGATTGGCGGCATGATCGGGGAGTTCCGCGACCATCCGGGCAAGCCATAGAGTGGCGGTCGGACCGGGGTGAATCAAGGCGCGTGAATGGAACTGGGCGGCCCGTCAGAAGGCGTTTCCAGGTTCGGCAGCGTACCGCCGCGTGTATCCGGCGGCTCTATGGTATTGGCGGCTCCGGGGCAAGACGGTGGGTGACGAAAGCGGATGAAACCCGGCGGTCAGTCGTTTAATATCAATCACTAACCGTGCATTTTTAAGGTCTGGTCAAAGGTGGCGAAACAGGTCCCGGAACGTGACAAGAGCTCCAGCGCGGGCGCCAGTGCGCGCAAGTCGACGGCTGCGGCGCCAGACAATCCGCGCCGGCAGAAGTTGTGGCGTGATCTGGCGCTGATCGCCATCGCGCCGGCCCTGCTGTATCTGCTGGCCAGTCTGTTCACCTACTCCCCCAGTGATCCGGGCTGGTCGCAATCCGGTTCGGTCGTCGCGCCGGTGCACAACATGGGCGGCAAGGTCGGCGCGTGGATCGCCGATGTCATGCGCCAGCTGTTCGGCTACGTGGCCTATCTGCTGCCACTGATGCTGGCTGCGGTGGCGTGGATCGCGATGTTCGGGCTCAAGCGCGAGGAACGCGTCCAGGACGACCTGGGGCCGGCGCTGCGGCTGGTCGGCATTGTCGGTTTTCTGATCGGTGCCACCGGCTTTCTGTATCTGCGGCTGCCGCCGGGGGATGTCGCCCGTGCCGGCGGCGGCTTGGGCGTGCTGGTCGGCAAGTCGCTGCAGAGCGGCTTCGGGCCGGTGGGCAGCAACCTGTTCCTGCTGGTGTTGCTGCTGACCTCGATCACCCTGGCCACCGGGCTGTCCTGGTTTGCGGTGATGGAGAAGATCGGCACGTGGGTGCTGGCGCTGGGTCCGCTGCTCAACAAGAAGAAGGAGCAGGCCAGCGAATGGCAGCAGACCCGTGCCCTGCGCGAAGAGCGCGAGGAAATCCGCAAGGTCGACGCCGAGGTCCGCGCCAAGCGCGAACCGGTGAAGATCGAACCGCGTCCGGCGCCGGTGATCGAGAAAAGCGACCGCGCCAAGCGTGAGACGCAGATTCCGATGTTCCAGGGCGTCAACGGCGATGGCTCCGACCTGCCGCCACTGGCCTTGCTGGATGATCCCAAGCCGCAGGCCAAGGGCTATTCCGAGGAGACACTGGAAACCCTGTCGCGGCAGATCGAGTTCAAGCTCAAGGACTTCCGTATCGATGCGGTGGTGGTCGGCGCCTATCCGGGGCCGGTGATCACCCGCTTCGAGATCGAACCGGCACCGGGCGTGAAGGTCAGCCAGATCAGTTCGCTGGACAAGGACATCGCCCGCGGCCTGTCGGTCAAATCGGTGCGTGTGGTCGACGTGATCCCGGGCAAGTCGGTGATCGGCTTGGAAATTCCCAACGTCAGCCGCGAGATGATCTTCCTGTCCGAGCTGCTGCGCTCCAAGGAATACGACAAATCCGCCAGCGTGCTGACCCTGGCGCTGGGCAAGGACATCGCCGGCCGGCCGACGGTGGCCGACCTGGCACGCATGCCGCACCTGTTGGTGGCCGGTACAACCGGCTCGGGCAAGTCGGTGGCGGTCAACGCGATGGTGTTGAGCCTGCTGTACAAGGCCAGCCCGAAAGACCTGCGCATGCTGATGATCGACCCGAAGATGCTGGAGCTCAGCGTCTACCAGGGCATTCCGCACCTGCTGGCGCCGGTGGTCACCGATATGAAGGAGGCCGGCAACGGCCTGCGCTGGTGCGTTGCCGAGATGGAGCGCCGCTACAAGCTGATGAGTGCTGTCGGCGTGCGCAATCTGGCCGGCTTCAACAAGAAGGTGAAGGACGCCATCGACGCCGGCCAGCCGCTGATGGACCCGCTGTTCAAACCGAACCCGGAAATGGGCGAGGCGCCGCGTCCACTGGAACCGCTGCCGTTCATCGTCATCTTCATCGACGAATTCGCCGACATGATGATGATCGTCGGCAAGAAGGTCGAAGAGCTGATCGCGCGGCTGGCGCAGAAGGCGCGTGCGGCCGGCATCCATCTGATCCTGGCCACGCAGCGGCCGTCGGTGGACGTGATCACCGGCCTGATCAAGGCCAATATCCCGACCCGTATCGCTTTCCAGGTCAGCTCCAAGATCGATTCGCGCACCATCCTGGACCAGTCCGGCGCCGAGGCGCTGCTGGGCAACGGCGACATGCTGTATCTGCCGCCCGGTACCGCGCTGCCGGATCGCGTGCACGGTGCCTTCGTCTCCGACGAGGAGGTGCATCGCGTGGTCGAGCATCTGAAGGCCAGCGGCCCGACCGACTACATTTCCGGCGTGCTGGATGAGGTGCAGATGATGGGCGACGGTACCGTGGTCGGCGCCACCGGTCTGCCGGAGAGCAGTGGCGGCGGTGACGAGTCCGACCCCTTGTACGACGAGGCGCTGCGCATCGTGACCGAAACCCGCCGTGCATCGATCTCCGGTGTACAGCGCCGGTTGAAGATCGGCTACAACCGCGCCGCGCGCCTGATCGAGGCGATGGAAGCGGCCGGGGTGGTGAGCTCGCCCGAGCACAACGGTGATCGCACCGTGTTGGCACCGCCGCCGCCGAAGTGATGAGAAGGGCGGTGTTCAGTTCCCGATTGCCGCCCATTCAGTTCCCAAGAGGCAGACTCTGCCTCACCCACACCTTCCCGACTGCCGCTGCCATGACTGCATTCCTGCGCCACTCCGTTCTCGCCGTTGCCGTGGCCTGCGCTGGCCTCGCGGCAGATGCCCATGCCGGTGCCCGTGACGACCTGAAGTCCTTCACCAGCGGTCTGCGTGGCCTGGATGGGCAGTTCTCGCAGCAGGTGTTCGACTCGCGCGGCAAACTGAAGGAATCCTCCAGTGGCCGCGTGGCGCTGTCGGCGCCGCGGCTGTTCCGCTGGGAATACACCCGCCCGCATCCGCAGCTGATCGTCGCTGACGGCGCAAAAGTGTGGGTGTATGAGCCTGACCTGGAACAGGCCACGGTGCGCGAGCAGGGCTCCGAGGAGCAGAGCAGTCCGCTCACCGCCCTGATCAACCCGGCATTGCTGGAGCGCCAGTACGATGTCAGCGAGGAGGCCGCGGCGCGTGATGGAATGCAGTGGCTGTCGCTGACCCCCAAGCGCGAGACCGATGCCAGCTTCCAGTACGCGGCGCTGGGTTTTGCCCAGGGTGGACTTTCGCGAATGGAGGTGGTCGATGCCGTGGGCCAGCGCACCGTCATTGATTTCAGTGGCTGGAAGAAGAACCCGGGCTTTGCCGCCGGCACCTTCCGCTTTGTGCCCGCCAAGGGCGTGGACGTCGTTGGCGAGCGTTGATCCGCCGGCAGGGACGAGTGAGCCACGCTGCTAGAATGCGGGCGTGGCCAGATCCCGAAATATCTTCATTGATGATACGCCCGCCGACCTGCTGAGTGCCGATCGCGACGGCATGCGTCCGCTCGCCGAACGCATGCGTCCGCGCACCCTGGACGAGATGGTTGGGCAGAAGCGGCTGCTGGCTCCCAGCACGGCGTTGCGCCGCGCGGTTGAATCCGGGCATGTGCACTCGATGATCCTGTGGGGCCCACCGGGCTGCGGCAAGACCACGCTGGCGCTGCTGCTGGCCCAATACGCCGATGCCGAGTTCAAAGCGATTTCCGCCGTGCTCTCCGGCTTGCCGGAGGTGCGCCAGGTGCTGGCCGAGGCGGCGCAGCGCTTTGCCGAAGGACGTCGCACGGTGCTGTTCGTCGATGAGGTGCACCGCTTCAACAAGGCCCAGCAGGACGCCTTCCTGCCGCATATCGAGCGCGGCACGATCATCTTTGTTGGCGCCACCACCGAGAATCCGTCCTTCGAGCTGAATTCGGCGCTGCTGTCGCGCTGCCGGGTCCATGTGCTCGAATCGGTTTCGCCGGAGGATGTGGTTGAAGCATTGCAGCGGGCCTTGCACGATTCCGCGCGCGGATTGGGAGAGCAGGGCATCCGCGTCTCTCCGGACTCCCTGCTGGAGATCGCCCGCGCCGCCGATGGCGACGTGCGCCGCGCCCTTACCCTGCTGGAGATCGCCGCCGAGCTGGCGACGGGCGAGGGCGGGGAAATCACGCCCGAGACCCTGCTGCAGGTCCTGGCCGATCGCACCCGCCGTTTCGACAAGGGCGGCGAACAGTTCTACGACCAGATATCGGCGTTGCACAAATCGGTGCGCAGCTCCAACCCGGATGGCGCGATCTACTGGCTGGCACGGATGATCGACGGCGGCTGCGATCCGTCCTATCTGCTGCGGCGGCTGACCATCATGGCGGTGGAAGACGTCGGGCTGGCCGATCCACGGGCACTGGAGATGGCGATCAATGTCTGGAATGCCTATGACAGGATCGGTGCCCCGGAGGGCAATATCGCGCTGTCCAATCTGGTGGTCTATCTGGCCAGCACCGCCAAATCCAACGCGGCCTACATGGCGCTGAAGGCCGCCCGGGCCGACGTCGCCGAGCTGGGCACCCAGCCGGTGCCGCTGCACCTGCGCAATGCCCCGACCCGGTTGATGAAGACGCTGGGATACGGCCAGGGTTACCAGTACGACCACGATGTGGAGGGCGGCATCGCGCTGGACCAGACCGCGTTCCCGGATGGAATGGGCGAGCGCGTATATTACCAGCCGGTCGAGCGCGGCCTTGAAATCAAGCTCAAGGAGAAGCTGGACCGGTTGCGTGCGGCGCGCGAAAAGGCGCTGGCGGCGCGCAAATGACAGCGGGCAGTTCCCTTCTGGGCGGAGACTGAGTGATGTGGCTTTCGTTCCTGGCCATCGGAGTGGGCGCAACCATCGGCGCCTGGCTGCGGTTTGCTCTTAGCATCTGGCTGAACCCGGTGCATGGCACGGTTCCGCTGGGAACGCTGGCAGCCAATCTGCTGGGCGGCTATGCAGTCGGACTGGCCCTGGCATTTTTCATCAGCCACCCCGAGCTTCCACCGCAATGGCGGCTTTTTGTGGTGACTGGCCTGCTGGGCGGCCTGACCACGTTCTCCAGCTTCTCTGCCGAGGTCGTGGATCTGCTGCAGCGCCAGCAGCTGGGCTGGGGCCTGCTGACGATCGCGCTGCACCTGGGGGGCTCGCTGTCGATGACCGCGTTGGGCTGGTGGTCCTGGCGGCTGGCGCGTTCCTTGGCATGAGACGGGTTTCCTAACGGGGGGCCTTGCCGCATCATTCGCGCTCCACGACACAGGCGTCAAAGAAACATGCAGCACAGGCAGAAGCAGGGATGAGCGATCCAGTGGCGGACAATGCCGGTACCCGTTTCGATGAATGCGGCAATTTGACGACTTCGACCGCGATCATCGGGGCAGACGTCGGCGGCACCTATGCGCGGCTGGGCTGGGCGACGCTGCGGCCGGGCGAACCCATCCAGGTGAACGGGTTCCGCAAATACACCTGCGCCGAGCATCCCAGCCTGGCCGCGATCCTGCGCGATTATGTCCACTGGCTGCACACGGAGAATCTGGCGCCGGCGATCCAGTCTGCGGTGGTCGCCATTGCTGGCGTGCTCGATGGCGATGACCTGCTCAACACGAACCTGGCCTGGCCGGTGTCGCTGTCGCGGACCCGTCATGACGCGGGGCTGGAGCAGCTGGCGCTGATCAACGACTTTGTCGCCGTGGCCCAGGCGCTGCCGTATGCCGATGCCGCCGCCATGCAGCGGATCTATGGGGAGGGTGCGCTGGAAATGCGCCTGCCGGCCCTGGTGCTGGGGCCGGGAACGGGACTGGGAGTGGCGCTGCGGCTGGCTGATGGCGTGCTTTCCAGCGAGGCGGGGCACGCGGCTCTTTCCGCCGGCACCCCCTTGGAGCAGGACGTGTTGCGACTGCTCTCGCAACAGCATGCGCACGTCGACAACGAACGGATATTGTCCGGGCCGGGGCTGGTGGCGTTGTACACCTGCCTGTGCGAGCTGCGCGCGGTACCGGCCCAATGGCAGACACCGGCGCAGATCATCCAGGCGGCGCGGGCCGAAACCGATACCCTCGCGCTGGAAAGCACGCAGATGTTCGCCGCGTGGCTGGGCAGCCTGGCCGGTGATCTGGCGCTGACATTCGGCGCACGATCGGTCTATCTGACGGGGGGCATTACCGGGCACTTGGCTGCCGAACTGCATGATGATGGCTTCCAGCAACGGTTCCTGTCCAAGGGCGGGCTCTCGCCGGCACTGCGGCAGGTCCCGGTGTGGCGTATCGAACACGGCGAACTGGGGGTGCTGGGTGCCTTGGCATGGCATGCCGAAAACGCCCTCCCCGCAGCTGCTCGCCGGTCAGCCACGGAGCACGGTGAATGAGGACACGTCGGCAATTCTTGCAGACCTCCGCGCTGCTGGGCGCCCTTGGTGGCGCCGCGCCGAGGTTGCTGGCCTCACCGGTGGACGCGCGCGGCGCGCGCGTGGTGTCCACCTGGGACTTCGGCGTGGGTGCCAATCAGGCCGCCTGGAAAGTGCTTGCCGCGGGCGGCAGCGCGCTGGATGCGGTGGAAGCCGGGGCGCGCTGGGCCGAGAGTGACTTGTGCAATCCGACGGTGGGCCGGTGCGGCAATCCCGATCGCGACGGGGTCTTGTCGCTGGATGCGAGCATCATGGCCGGCGACGGCCGTTGCGGTTCGGTGGCGGCATTGACCGACATCCTGCATCCGATCTCGGTAGCACGGCGGGTGATGGAAAAGACCCCGCACGTGATGCTGGTGGGCGAGGGGGCCCAGCAGTTCGCCGTGCAGCAGGGATTCGAACGGCAGAAGCTGCTGACGCCGGAAGCCGAGAAAGCGTGGCGCGACTGGCTCAAGACCGAGAACTACGCGCCGCAGATCAATGCCGAGCGGCGAGGGCGTCCCGGCGACAAAGACAACCACGACACGATCGGCATGCTGGCCATCGATGAAAGCGGCCAGATGGCCGGGGCCTGCACCACCAGCGGCATGGCGTGGAAAATGCACGGCCGGGTGGGGGACAGTCCGATCATTGGCGCCGGTCTGTATGTCGACAACGACGTCGGCGCGGCGACCGCTTCGGGCGTAGGCGAGGAAATGATCCGCAATGCGGCTTCGTTTCTGGTGGTCGAACTCATGCGCCAGGGGCATTCGCCCGCCGAAGCCTGCCAGGAGGCGATCCAGCGGGTGGTGCGCAAACGCCCGGAAGCCAGCCGCACGCTGCAGGTCTGCTTCCTGGCGATGAATCGCAGTGGGGAGATTGGCGCGTATGCATTGCACCGTGGCTTCGTTTACGCGATCTGTGACAGCAAAAAGCAGGACGCGCTGCTGGATTCGCCTTCGGTCTACACGAGCACGCAGGTGTGAGCACCCGCTACCTGCTTGAAATCGCCTGCAATTCGGCCACGTCGGCCGTGGCCGCGCAGGAAGGTGGCGCTGACCGGGTCGAGCTGTTCGAGAACCTCGAACATGGGGGAACCACGCCATCGATGGGCACCATCGCGGTTGCGCGTGACCGGCTGCGGATTCCGCTGTTTGTGCTGATCCGTCCGCGGCCGGGCGATTTCCTTTACAGCGAGCTTGAGGCGGAGATCATGCTGCGCGATATCGAACAGTGCCGGCAACGGGGCTGTGATGGCGTGGTCATTGGCGCACTGACGGCGGATGCTGAAATCGACATGGCGCTCTGTCGCCAGATGGTTGCCGCCGCCGGCCCGTTGGGCATTACGTTCCATCGTGCCTTTGATGCCACCGGTGATTTGTCGAACGCGCTGGATCAGGTCATCGCCCTGGGCGCGCACCGGATACTCAGCTCGGGCGGCTGCACCAGCGCCGTCGACGGCAGCCCGGTGCTGGCATCGCTGGTGGCAAAGGCCGGATCCGACATCACGTTGATGGCTGGTGCCGGTTTGAACGCCGGCAACATCGGGGATGTGGCCCGACGCTCAGGCTGTCGCGAGTTGCACGCCTCAGCCAAATCCGTTCGACATTCGATGATGCGACACCAGAACCCCGCATTGATCGGCCTGGAAAACGACTGGGTTCAATCCGATGCAGGCACGATTGCCGAGCTGCGGCGCGCACTGGATCGGGCCTCGATCTGATTGACATAATATACATTATGCGAAATGGCTAATTAGCCGTCTCCGATGGGTCTGCCGCTGGATCCAGTCTCACCTACCATGCCGGCTGTTCAGCGCACTCTTGTGGGTACTGACTCTGTAGATCTAGGGTACAAAGCGCGCCCTCCAATGGGTACCGCGGGGGTGATCCGCACTTAAGTGGGTACCGCAAGCATTGAATCAGCCAAGTTCGTTCTCCCACTCCCGCCACAGTGCGGTATCCGGAATCATGGCTTCAGCCTGCTGCAGGAGATGGCGGCGAAGATCCTCGGAGACCGCTTGGTCTTCCAGCTTCATAAGGTCGCCATATGACCTGCCGATGCGGGAATACACTCATCGACACGCCGGCCGTTATTGAGGGTGCCGTGGCGCAGCAGCCTTTCTCGACACCTACCTCGCATGGGCAGCCCGTGAGCGCGACTGTGTCAGGCTTGCACCACCTGCGAGCTGCTCGGCGCCAGCGCCCTCACTCGCCGCTGTTGTAATCCTCCCTCGTCCGCTGGCGGCCATGGGCGGCAGCCGCTGGGTCGTTCCACACGCACTTATGGAGCAATACCGGCCACCCTGCACCTGGCGCACTTCAGACGCTGGCAGATCTAGAAACGCTACGACGCGACCGACCCGGTTTCTCAAGCTCTCGCCCGACCATGCCAGAGCTTGCGCGCAGGTGGCGGCGGAGCTGGCACTCAAACTTCCGCCCGAGACGCTCTCGGACGGGGCGATGTCTCTTTCCCTGGCTGGCGCCGGGATCGAGGCGCCCACATCCTTCGAGCCGGCCCGGCGTCCGTTCTCCGCGGAGGTGTCTACCATGGTGCCCTGGCGGACCAGTGCCGGGGACTTCCTGAGGGTCGGCAGGGAATCGTTACGTACAGGGCCAAAAACCACCTAAGCGATTGAAACGCAATGATAATTGCCTTGTCCCGATAGCGCATCTCCCCGTCTATGGGGCCTGTTCAAGGACTTTCGCTGTATAGCTCAGCGGCGCCACTTCCCTATCAAGGTCGAGATGGTAGTCGCCGAAGCGGTTGATGTGGCTGGTCCGAAACGGCGACAGTCCGGCCAGGATCTCGGGCGTCAGTTCAACTCCCTCCTTCCGCATCTCAGCCAAGGTCCGGCTCATGCCTTCTACGTTGTGGAGGATGATCATGTTAGCGACCAGCTGGCTGTACTTGATGATCTTGCGCTGCTCGTGTTGGACGTTCTCAGCAATGATCCCCTGGCTGCCAAAGAACACCCATTTTACGAAGCCGTTGTACTCCTCGCTCTTGTTGGTCGCAGCATGGATCGTTTTCCGAATCTCGTTGTCATCGA
The DNA here is from genome assembly GCF_001431585.1 of Stenotrophomonas pictorum JCM 9942. Classification (NCBI taxonomy): domain Bacteria; kingdom Pseudomonadati; phylum Pseudomonadota; class Gammaproteobacteria; order Lysobacterales; family Lysobacteraceae; genus Stenotrophomonas; species Stenotrophomonas pictorum. Next base: position 168,485 of record NZ_LLXS01000045.1, read on the forward strand.
TGTAGCGCAGCAAGAACAGCGTTCGGACGGCCTTGCCAAGTTCCCGGAAGGCGAAGTACAGCTTGTTCTTCCGGCTGTAGGTGCCCAGCCGGCGCAGGATCGAGGACGCGGTGATCTTCCCCAATCGGATCGAGATCACTACCCGCAGCATGTCGTGGAGATGGGTGGCGATCAGTTGCCAGTCGATGCTGTCTCCGAACAGTGCCTGGATGTTCTTATAGGTCCTGCCAGGTTCAGGCCGGAAGAATGTGAGATCCTTGATGTTTCGTATCCTGGGCATCAGCTGGATGCCCAGCATGTGGGCCAAACCGAAGACCGGATAGCTTTGGGCCTGCGTGTCGCCATGGACGATCTCGGGCTGGATGTCGGACGTGTTGGCCAGCAGGCCATCGAGGATGTAGATGCCCTCGTGCACGCCACAGGGAATGAAGTGGCTGAACAGCGCCACGTATTTGTCGGACACATGGTAGTAGCCGATGCCGCCGTAGCCGCCGTAGCGGATGTGGTACTCCGACAGCAGGTTGTCCTCGTACACGCTCCACTTGGTGCCATCTGCTGACGCGCTCTTGCCGCTGCCCCAATAGCCCGGCAGGTCAAATTTGTTGTAGGTATTGATGACCTCCACGATGGCCTTCTCAAGGACATCTTCGGTCACGTATTTGAGGTTGAGCCAAGCGACCTGGCGACGGCTGAAGCCCTTGATCGACCGCGCCGTCTGCGTCGGACCCAAGTTGCAGCCATAGCAAAACAGCGTGGTGATCACCCGTCGAGGGAGATCTTCAACCTGGCTCTCGGTGCCGGCGATCGGACGGAAGAATCGGTGCAGATCCAGCCATTGGCTGGCGTCGATCAGGACATCGACGATGCTGGACTCCGGGAGCCGTTCGGCGATGAGGCGGTCCACGGTGGCAATGGCGCTTGAGACCTCGGCGCGTTGCCCCTTCCGCAGTACCAGGCGTCCTTCCAGAATGTCCGCATGAACATTCTCGGGGAAACGCTCGTCAACTTCGTCGGCCAAGTCGGTCAGTTGTGCGCGCAACCCGGCCACGAAAGTCGCAGCGTCGGTGGGCAAGCCTGACACCTGGCCATAGGCTTCCAGTTCCTGGGCCAAGGTGGCTTCATCGACCAGCTGCTCGCGGTAGTCGTCAAATCGTTCGCTGCTCGGGATGAAGAGATCTCCCGACTTCAGTTCGTCCTTGACCTGCACCAGCACGGCCAGCTCGAAGTACTTACGGTGCATCCAGCCGGCGCCTGCCGCGCTGGCCCGCTTGCCAAACACGTGCTGACGCCAGAGCTTGGACATCCAATCGAAGTCCTTTTCCGGGTCCAGGCCGAGGGATGCGACCTCGATCAGCTCACGGCGTTGGTTGCGCAGCGACAGCACCGCTGCAATCAACGGCTCCATGCCGGCATCGTGGCTGGTTGCCCGCAAGTTCATCAGCTCCAGCCCATTGAACAGCAGCGGCCTGACCGCGCCGTAGGGTTGCAGCATGAAAGGCAGATAGTTCTTTCCTGCGTATGCCATATGTTCTTCGCATTCGGCCAACAAGGTCGACACTTCCGCTTCCAGACTGTTATCGATGGCATCCACGCGCTGACTATCGCTGCCGTCGAGCTGATAGGCCTGCAGGATTTCCTTGAGCTGGCCGATCAGGAAGTCGGCCCGCTTGGCATGTTCGAGCTGGTAGGCCAGCAGCTTTTGCTGGGCCGTGTTCTCCAGCCCGCGCACCTGCTTGATGAACAGCTCGGCTGCGTCATCCAGCGTCTTGGCATGCTGGGCGCGAATGAAGATGGTGGCCAACGCATAGCGCTTGTCCGGAGCCAGTTCGGCTAACTCGCTGGCGTCATAGGCGCGAGCCATTGCACGGAATTGCTTGAGCTTGGGCACCGGCACATCGATGGGAGGCAGCTGCTCGGCCAACTGCTGCAGCATGCGGATGTGCTGCAGATAGAACCGGACCTCCTTGTTGGTCGGTCGGCCAGGCTCGCGCTTGAGCGATTGCCAGCCAGTAAATCTGGAGCCTTCCGGTGCGCGCAGCAATTCGTCAATGAGCGTGCGCGTGGCAGGCGTCAGCGCGTGACTGATGCTGCGGTAGTAGCCCAGATTGACCCGCTCACGTGCGCTGATGGCGGCCAGCTCCAGGGTGCGGAAGCCTGGCAGTTCGTAGCGGTGGTGCACCAGCTCTTCGAGCAGGACGTTCACGATGTCCGGGATGGTGTGCTTGGTCTGGGCTGCTCCGGTGGCCACCGTGTCCAGCCAGGCCAAGCCTGATTTGTCCAGGGGATGTACCCCGATGAACTGCCGAAGCTGCGGCATATGGCGGCGCTGGCTACCGGAAGCGTCGTAACGTTCGAGCTGGTCGGTGTCCAATACGCGCCCGAGTCGGGCGGCCTTGGCGATGTGCTTCCGGATCCGCTCGGGCACTTCGGCTAACACCGTGAAGTAACCCAGGCGCTGGAAGAGCTTGAGATGAATCAGTACCGCCAGCTGCGGTCCCGGCTGGGTGGTCAGCTGCTTGGCGAATGCAATCTCAGCGGCGGTGGGGGTATAGATCTCCTCCAGTTCCTTGGCGGTGGGATCAGGCTTCAGTCGCGGGTAGGCGGTCTCGTGAAGGGTAGCCATTGGATCCGGAGGTTATGAGGGGATCAATCCCAGTGCCGGCCGTCGTCTGTATTGAGAGACGCTTCCAGGAAACACTGGTGCGTATCGGCCATGCGGTGCATGTCATCGAGCAACGTGGCCAGGATTTCATCCAGATCCCGGTCGGGATCGGTGGGAACAGTCAACTGGTACTCGCTGCTGGCAGTGTTCAGGCGCACAGCCTGGAACGGGGCCAAGCAGATCTCTTCGATCCGGCCTCGGGCCTTGGCCGCGCCGCGGCCCGTGCGGGCAAACGGGGTCAGCACCATGCGCAGGCGCAGCTGCAAGGCCGGTTTGCCCTCGGGCGCCGGCAGTGCCATCGCCGGTACCGGCGCGGTTGGACTGGGCAGGCTTGCTTCAATGCGGTCACGGGCAAAGGGGTCACGCCCGTCCAGATAGCGCATGGCCGACTGCACATCGCGCCAGCCCACGTACTCCATCAGCGCCTTCATGTCCCAGCCTTGGTCGTTGGCCCAGCTGGCAAAGCCGCGGCGCAACGAATGGCTGCTGTGGAGCCCCGCATCGGCAAAGCCGGCACTGGTCAGCAACTCGCGTAGCAGGCGCACCAAGCTGTTGGGATGCAGGCCCTCGGCGCTCACCTGGCCCCATTGGTTAACCGCCCGAAACACCGGCCCTTCGTGCAGGTCGGCCGCCTGCAGCCACACCTGGGTCGCCTCCACCGGGCACAACCGCGACAACGCCGGCACCTTGTAGGTGACGCCGGCGGCCTGGCGGTCGCCCTTGCTGCGCGGCAGGAAACAGGTCATCCCCTGTCCCGGCACCAGCGTGAGATGGGCCACGTCCAGACGCAGCAGTTCATCGCCACGGAAGCCCCGCCAGAATCCGAGCAGCACCAACGCTCGGTCGCGTTGATGGCGCAGCGCCGCCGCTCCGTCGCCCCGGGCATGCGCCGCCGCGATCGCGGCAGCCAACCAGTCATCGAGCTCGACCAGCCGCCGAATCTGCAGCGGCGCGGCTTGCTTGACCTGGCCCGGGTGCAGGGTCTGGATGCCTTTGAGCACCTTGCGCACCAGCGGCGACCGGGTCGGGTCGACAAAGCCGTGGTCGCGGTGCCAAGAGGCAATGGCGGCCAGCCGGTGGCGAAGCGTGCTGGCGGCTAGGGTCTGCGCATACGCGGCCAGGTACCGCGCCACGCTGTCCGGTGTCGCTGGGAGGTGGCCTTGCCATTCAACCTCGAAGTGCCGCAGCGCCGACGCATAGCTGCGCACCGTGTTCTGGCGCGTGGCTGCATCGAGGTAGCGGTCCAGTTCGGTCACTGGCGCGTGGCCTCCACAGCGACCGGCTGCCGCAGGGTCGACAGGATGGTGCATTCAGCCCGCTGCCCACCGTGGCAACTGGCAATCACCCGTTCCAACTCGGTGGCCATGCGCTCCAGGTCGGCCATGCGCGCCCGCACGTCGGTCAGATGGCTGCGTGCCAGCCGGTCCACGTCCCCGCACGAAAGCTCCTCATCGCCGGCCAGCTGCAGCAGGCTGCGGACCTCCTCCAGGCTGAAGCCTAGGTCCCGGCCGCGCGCAATGAAGCGCAGCCGCTCGATGTCGGCCGGGCCATAGACCCGGTAGCCATTGCCCGAGCGCCCCGGGCGCGGCAACAGGCCGATCCGCTCGTAATAGCGGATCGTCTCCAGGTGGCATCCACTGGCGTCGGCAGCCTCACTGATTTTCATTCGTAGTACGCTTGACTCCGTAGTAGCTACGGACTTTACACTCACCTGCTGTGTCATGCCAGCGACCCGCCCGGGCCCGGCTTCCCTGCGACTGGAGATGTTCCGATGAGTGATTGCGGCTGCCACCACGAGGCCAAGAATGCGCAGGAGCGGCGCGTCCTCTGGATCGCCCTAGCGTTGAACGCGGCGATGGCCGTGATCGGCGGCATCGCCGGCTGGATTGCCCATTCCACTGGCCTGCTGGCCGACGCTCTGGACATGCTGTCCGATGCCACCGCCTATGCCATTGGCCTGGTCGCTATCGGGCGCACGGCGCGCTTCAAGGCCAATGCCGCTTGGGTCAGCGGCAGCGTGCTGCTTGTGCTGGGTGTGGGCGTGTTGGTTGAGGTGGGCCGCCGGGTGATGTACGGCGCCGAGCCGGTCAGCGGCTGGATGATTGGCACCGCCCTGCTGTCGCTGGCGGTCAATATGGCGGTGCTGCGCATGCTGGCACCGCTAAAGTCCGGCGAAGTGCATCTGCGAGCGACGTGGCTGTTCACGCGGGCCGATGTGGTCGCCAATGTTGGGGTGATCCTGGCCGGTCTGTTGGTGTGGTGGCTGGCCAGCCCGTACCCGGATTTCGTGATCGGCGCCCTGATCGGCCTGTATGTGATCAAGGAAGCCTTCGAGATTTTAGGTGATGCCCGCCGGGCAGGTGCCGACGCGCGCAAGACGGCTGCATGACCAGGCTTGGCCGACTGAGCTCGGACTCTGGCGGCTGCGCTTGAACCCGGCACTGTCACGTGGCGCAGCTGGCCCCCGACCTAATCCGTCGCAGCTCAATCTGCGTGACCGTGCGGAAGCTCAGGCAAAACGTTAACTTTCTGTTCTTCGGATGCCGGATTCCGTCAATTTCCCGCGCCAGCTTTTGCCTGGCCACCTGACTCGCAGAGGCCACTCGAGCCCGCGAGATTGATGAATAAGCGTCAGCTTGCTGATGAGCGGGACCCAAGGTATCTTTCCGGCCTCAAATGTATCAGTCCTAGCCACACGTGCCTTCCATTGTCATCCATGCCAAGCGCTACGCTCTGGCACTGCTGCTCGCAGTGATGATCATCGTGCCTGTCGTTGATGCTTCGGTCTGCTTCTCTGAGGAGCAGTCACACCAGGAAGTGGCAGGGCCAGGCGATGGCCACCCCGATAAGGCGCATGCCGCTTGTGGTCACGGTCACTGCCACCACAGCAGCACTTTTGTGGCGTCCAACGGTTTCACCAGTGCCGAAGCCGCAAGAAATGAAGGCGGGCACACGTTCTACGAACAGCCCATGACGTCCCACATCCCGGACACGCTGATTAGACCTCCCAGGCTTTGATCGCATAACAGGCGCAACGCGCCTGTCAGTCCTTCTGCGATCACCTTTGTGTAGGTCTTTCCATGAACACATCTTGTTGCTGGGCGCTCCGTGCGCTCGGCCGACGCGTGGCTGCACGTGCAGTCGCCGGCCAGTACTGCGCCGCCTTGAAGAAGGCGACCTGAATGCCCTTCTCAACATCTACCAATCTCCGAACTGCACGCGATCGAGCGGCACTACTGATGGCAACCTCCGTGCTTGCCATCGGCGCATCTCTTGGTGTGCGCGATTTTGGGCCTGTCGACGAACCGAGATTTGCCTTGGTTGCCACCCAAATGGTGGCAACCGGAAGCTCGCTGTTCCCGCGTCGGGGAGCGGAGCTGCACCCAGACAAGCGTCTCTTCATGTGGATCTCGGCTGCACTGCTGTCACTGACCCAAAACCTGCGGACCGCGGTCCTGGCCCCTTCGCTGGTGTCAGGCGTTGCATATGTGTGGATGGCTTTCCATCTAGGAACGCGCAATGGCGGCCGTGTGCGCTAGGGGCGCGCGCGGTGGTCAATAAAAAGGAATCACCAATGCATTACGTGAAAACAGAATTCAACCGAGGCAGTTCGCGCGGGGGCCTAGGCTCAGATCCACTGGGCCGTCTTGGCAAGCCCATCTGCGGCCCGCAGCTGGGCGTCAACACGTTGATTATCATCGTGGCGATGTACTTCACGTTCTTTCTCAACAGCGCGTTCTTCGCAGAAGTAATTGCGAAGAGTGGTGCGGACGGAGCAGCTCGTGCGCTACTTGTTATCTCTACGGGAGCGATCCTCACTGCCTTGAATGTGCTCATTCTCGGATTGCTATGCGTTCGATGGACGGTGAAGCCGGTTCTTGCATTGCTTCTCGTCGTGTCCGCTACTGCTGCCTACTATTCAGACAATTACAGCGTCTACTTCGACGCCAGCATGGTACGAAATGTGCTGAAGACCGACGGCGCTGAAGCCGGAGAGTTGCTGACCTGGGGCTTCTTTCTTGCGGTACTAATTAAAGGCGTCGTGCCAGCTATCGCGGTATGCATGGTAAGGCTCCAACGTTCTTCCAATGTGACGCGGGCGATACTTGCAAGAGTGCTTCTACTTGGCATGGCGGTTGTTGTAATCGTTGGCGCGGCAATTGCGTCATTCGACGACCTCTCATCACTCATACGCAATCACAAGCAAGTCAGATACCTTGCAAACCCTGGAAACTACATCGCTTCCATTGCGAAGGTTGTGCGAGAAGACACCCGTGCGGAGCGCGGTCCGATCCAAGTGGTTGGCCCCGATGCCATGATGACGCCTCATCCGCCAGGCGCGAAGCCCCACTTCTTGGTCATCGTTGTAGGTGAGACGGTTCGTGCGCAGAACTGGGGTTTGAATGGATACGGCAGACAGACAACGCCACAGTTGGCAGCGTTGGACGTCGTCAATTTCTCAGACGTGACCGCCTGCGGGTCAAACACCGAAGTGTCGGTGCCCTGTATGTTCTCTGCGTACGGGAGGCGAGACTACGATCGAGACAAGATCAAAGGTTCGGAGTCGCTTCTGCATGTTTTGGAGCGTGCCGGGGTCAGGACCCTATGGCGTGACAACCAGACTGGATGCAAGGGCGTCTGCTCTGATCTGGCATTTGAATCCTATCGCGTGCCGGTCAAGGATGTTCTGTGCGACGACCAAGCATGCCGTGACGAGATTATGCTGCAAGGTCTGCATGACTCGATCGAGGACAACCCTGGTGATGTCGTTGTCGTTCTACATCAGCTGGGGAACCACGGACCCAGCTACTTCAAGCGATACCCGGAAGATCTGACGAAATTTACTCCCGACTGCCGAAACGCAGACTTGGGCAAGTGCACACGCGGTGAAATCGTCAATGCGTATGACAACGCGGTCCTTGCGACAGATGACTTCCTTGCAAAGACAATTCGCATGCTTGAACAGGACAAGAGTCACGATACCGGGCTGATCTATGTCTCCGACCACGGCGAGTCATTAGGGGAGGCGAACGTCTATCTTCACGGGCTCCCCTACGCTATCGCCCCTGATACTCAGATCAAGGTGCCGATGGTGATGTGGATGTCTGATGGTATGAAGAGCAGCAACAACCTGGACCTTCAATGTGTCCGGGACCGATCAAAGCAGCCGTCCAGCCACGACAACCTCTTCCATTCTGTGCTTGGCCTGATGCAGGTTAGGACGACGGTGCTAGACGAGAGCCTAAATCTGTTCTCAGGCTGTACCAGCAACGCCGGTCACAGCCTATAGCCGACCACGGCGAGTATCGCTGTTGGAAGACCCGTGAGCGTCTCTTGGGCCCAAAAGAAGGAAACATCGAAGTGGCAGATATGTACGGTCATCGTCCGCGGAGCATTGCGCGCGTCTTTGAGGCGCTTCGCTGGTCTCTCCAGGGACTGAGATCAGCTTGGCTGCATGAATCGTCGTTTCGGTTGGAAGTTGTTATGGCCGCGGTGGCATTACCTACAGCTATCTTTTTCGGCAACTCAGGGGTAGAGCGAGTGCTTCTCATGGGGAGCGTACTGTTCGTTTTGGCATTCGAGCTGCTGAACTCCGCTATCGAGGCAGTGATCGAACGGTATGGCCCAGAAATCCATGAGCTGGCTGGTCGTGCGGTAATCCCCCCATTAACCAGAGTTCTGAGAAGTAGAGCTATGCGGCCATGGCCAACCGCTGCTTGGGGGTGATGCCGCCCAAGGCCATGTTTGGGCGTTCATGGTTGTACATCCACATCCATTGGGTGGCGCACAGCCTGACCTCATCAAGGTCTGTCCAATGGTACTGCGAGAGCCATTCGTAGCGCACCGTT